>DAOMFF010000006.1:0-23381 GCA_035429665.1 Azonexus sp. | reverse complement strand
ACTTTTGAATTTTCGCGGATTGAGGTAATCAGCATGGCCGAGCAACATTCTTCCAAAGGCATCATGATCGCGACCATCGTCGTGGCCATTATCCTGACTGCAGTTGTGGTCCCCTTCTCCATGAAGGCTGAGAAATCCGCTGCTGACGCCAGCAGTGCGGATCAGGCCGATAGCCGCATCCAGCCGGTTGCCAGGTTCGAATTGGCCAAGGCGGCCCCCGCAGCCGCCGCCGGCCCCAAGGATGGCGCTACCGTTTTCAACTCGGTTTGCGGCGCCTGTCATAATACCGGCGTCGCCGGCGCACCCAAGGTGGGCGACAAGGCGGCTTGGGCGCCGCGGATCGCCCAAGGCAACGACACCCTCTACAAGAACGCCATCACCGGCAAGAACGCCATGCCGCCGAAGGGTGGGGCAGCCGATCTGTCCGATGGCGAGATCAAGGGCGCGGTCGATCATCTGGTGGGCCTGTCCAAATAATCCCCGGAAAATGTGAAAAGGGAGGCTGCGGCCTCCCTTTTTCGTTGACGTAACAAGGCGCCTCGTGGGCGCCCTGCTCAGGCCGGCTTCTGGTCGGCCGTTTCAGGTTGCTGCAGGGACACTCACTTCTTCATCGGTTCGGCCGCTTTGACCGCCTCTGCCTTCGGTGTTTCTGCGGCGTGGGTTGCCGGGGCCTTGGGCGCTTCGGCGGTGTGAGTTGCCGGGACCTTCGGCGCAGCCTTCTTGGCATGCTCCTGCTTGCCGCCGTTGGTCGGCGCCTTCACCTCGGGTGCGGCAACAGCCGGTTTGGCTTCCGGGGCCTTGGCTTCGGGCTTGGGCGCTTCGGTCTTGACGGCGGTGACCGGGGCGGCAGCAGCGGGTTTGACCTCGGTAGCCGACTTGACATCCGCAGCTGGCTTGACGTCAGTAGCGTGAGCGATGCCGAAAGCGGCGGCGAGGGCGAGGGCGACGAGTTGCTTGGTCATGTTGAATCTCCTTGGGCTGGTTTATTCGGAACTTCATCCGGCTTTGCGAAATCGCGCTGCCTTGTTGCGAATAACGCGGGCGGGTACAGCCCGGATGTCACAAGAAGGGTAACCCGCTGTAACGTGCTGTGACCAAGCCGTTAGCGTCTGTTCCCGGCCAGCATGGCCTTCAGCGCGTCGAGCCGGGCGCTGCCCGTGGCCTTGTCCGGCGCAACGGACTCTTTGCCGCCGGAGAACCGGATGTCCTCCTTGCCCATTTCGGCGATGAAGCGCGAGGGTTCGCTGGGAATGAAGTCGCGCGCCTGCTTGCGGCGCTCGCAGTAGGACAGGTGCAGCGAGCGCTGGGCGCGGGTAAGGCCGACATACATCAGCCGGCGCTCCTCTTCAAGTTTCACCGGGTCAAGGGACTCGCGGTGTGGCAGGATGCCCTCTTCGACGCCGACCAGGAAGACGTGCCGGTATTCCAGGCCCTTGGCGGCGTGCAGGGTGGACAGTTGAACCTCATCCCTCTCGTCATCCTGCTTGTCGAGCATGCTGATCAGCGCGATGCTTTGCGTCAGGTCGATCAGCGTCTTGCCGTCTTCCTCGTCCTTGCCGTTGAGCCAGTTGGTGAATTCGCAGACATTGGCCCAGCGCGTCTGGGCGATACGCTCCTCCTCATGGTCGTAGAGGAAGGTTTCGTAGTCGATGGCTTGCAGCAGGTCCGGCAGCACCTGCTGCGCCGGCTCGCGCGTCGCCCGGCTCTGGATGCGGTTGATGAAGTGGCAGAACTCGAGCAGCGGCTCCAGTTGCCGCGGCTGCACGCGGTGTGCGAAGCCTTCCTCGAATGCCGCGTGGAACAGCGAGACATGGCGCTCGCCGGCATAGGTGCCGAGCACCTGCAGGGTCGCCGCGCCGATGCCGCGCTTGGGCGTCGTCGCCGCGCGGATGAAAGCCGGATCGTCTTCCTCGTTGGCCAGCAGGCGCAGGTAGGCGATGATGTCCTTGATTTCCGCCTTGTCGAAAAACGACTTGCCGCCGGAAATCGCGTAGGGGATTCGCGCCTCCCGCAACTGCTGCTCGAAGCCGCGCGCCTGATGGTTCGAGCGATAGAGGATGGCGTAATCCCTGAACTTGCCGCGATGCTCGAAGCGGTGCGCCTGCAGCTTCATGACCACGCCTTCGGCCTCGGCCTCGTTGTCCTTGCAGGCGGTCACGGTGATTTGGTCGCCGTGGCCCAGTTCGGACCACAGCTTCTTGTCGAACAGTTTTTCGTTGTGGGCGATGACGTTGTTGGCCGCCTTGAGGATTCTTGCGGTCGACCGGTAATTCTGCTCCAGTTTGATGACCTTGAGCGCCGGGAATTCGGCTGGCAGCTTCTTCAGGTTGTCGATGTCGGCGCCGCGCCAGCCGTAGATGGCCTGATCGTCATCGCCGACCGCCGTGAACTGGGCGCGCACGCCGGTCAGCAGCTTGAGCAACTGGTACTGGCCGGCATTGGTGTCCTGGTATTCGTCGACCAGCAGGTAGCGCAGGCGGTTCTGCCATTTCTCGGCAATATCCGGGTGCTCGCTGAAGAGTTTGACCGGGAAACCGATCAGGTCGTCGAAGTCCATCGCCTGGTAGGCCTTCAGCGTGGCCTCGTAGGACAGGTAGGCGTGCGCGGCCCGTGCTTCAAGGTCATTCGTTACGAGTCTTCTGGCGGCCTCGGGGGTCACCAGTGCATTCTTCCAGTTGCAGATGATCGCCTGCAGGTGGCGCAGTGTCCCCTTGTCGATGGTCCCGGCGATATCGCCGATAACGCCGGCGCAATCGGCCGCATCGAAGATCGAGAAGCGCGGCTTGTAACCCAACACCTTGGCCTCCTCACGCAGGATGCGAACGCCGAGCGAGTGGAAGGTCGAAATCTGCATCTCGTCGGCGGTCGACCGCGACAGGAGCCTGCCGACCCGCTCCCGCATCTCTTTCGCCGCCTTGTTGGTGAAGGTGATGGCGGCCACGCTGTGCGGCTGGAACTCGCAGTCCCGAACGAGATAGGCGATCTTCTGGGCGATTACCCGGGTCTTGCCCGAGCCGGCACCTGCGAGCACGAGTAGGGGGCCGTCAAGGTAATGGATCGCTTCGCGCTGCTGGGGATTGAGGCCATACATGGGTCGGAATCCACAAGGGATGCCGCCACCGGCAAAGCCGGTGACACAAAAGAAGCGCCCCGGGAGTCCGGGGCGTAATGACTGAACGGAGGAATTCTACCTCGGGCCGATCCGGATACAGTACGGCGTCGCGCGGTGCAGGTCAGACGATGTCGAGATGACCAATGCCGCTGGTCAGGTCGCGATCCTTGGATTCCTTGCCATACAGCTTGATATGCAGGCGCAGGTCGTTCAACGAATCCGCGTTGCGCAAGGCATCCTCGTAGCTGATCTTGCCGGCTTCGTACAGTTCGAAAAGCGATTGGTCAAAGGTCTGCATCCCGAGTTCGCGCGACTTCTTCATGATTTCCTTGATCTCGCCCACCTCGCCCTTGAAGATGAGGTCCGAAATCAGCGGTGAATTGAGCATGATCTCGACTGCGGCGACGCGCCCCTTGCCGTCCTTCTTGGCAATCAGGCGCTGCGAGACCATGGCGCGCAAGTTGAGCGAGAGGTCCATCAGCAACTGGGAACGACGGTCTTCGGGGAAGAAGTTGATGATGCGGTCGATCGCCGTGTTGGTGCTGTTGGCGTGCAGCGTCGCCAACGCCAGGTGACCCGTTTCGGCGAAGGCGATGGCGTAATCCATCGTGTCACGGTCACGGATTTCACCCATGAGGATGACATCCGGCGCCTGGCGCAGCGTGTTTTTCAGGGCCGGCTTCCAGTCGTCGGTGTCGACGCCGATTTCACGCTGCGTGATGATGCAGTTCTTGTGCTCGTGAACGTATTCGATCGGATCCTCTACCGTGATGATGTGGCCGAAGCTGTTCTCGTTGCGGTAATCGACGAGAGCGGCCAGCGAAGTCGTCTTGCCGGTACCGGTGCCACCGACGAAGATGACGAGACCGAGCTTGGTCATCGCGACGTCCTTGAGCACCGGCGGCAGGCCGAGTTCGTCAAGGGTCGGAATAGCCTGGTTGATGGTCCGGCAGACGACGCCGACGCGCCCCTGCTGAATGAAGGTGTTGACCCGGAAGCGGCCGATTCCGGCAGGCGAGATGGCGAAGTTGCATTCCTTGGTCGCTTCGAATTCGGCCGCCTGCCGGTCGTTCATGATCGAGCGCGCCAGTTCCTGGGTATGCGACGGCGTCAGGACCTGATTGGAAACCGGCATGATCTTGCCGTCGACCTTGATCGCCGGCGGAAAGCTTGCCGTGATGAACAAGTCCGATCCTTTCTTCTGCACCATCAGGCGCAGGAGGTCGTGCATGAATTTCATTGACTGGTCTCGTTCCATTGCTCTTCCTCTTTTCCTGATTTTCGCCGGCTCAGCCGGGGAAGTTGTCCTTGTTGGTTGCCCGCGCCCTGGCCTCGGCGCTGGAAACCACGTTGCGCCGCACCAGGTCGAGCAGATTCTGATCCAGCGTCTGCATGCCAAAGTTCTGGCCAGTCTGGATCGCCGAATACATTTGCGCCACCTTGTTCTCGCGAATGAGGTTGCGGATGGCCGGGGTGCCGATCATGATTTCGTGGGCCGCGACCCGTCCGTTGCCGTCCTTGGTCTTGAGCAGTGTCTGCGAGATGACGGCGCGAAGGGATTCGGAAAGCATCGAGCGCACCATTTCCTTCTCCGCAGCCGGAAAGACATCAACGATCCGGTCTATCGTCTTTGCGGCCGATGAGGTGTGCAGCGTGGCGAACACCAGGTGGCCGGTTTCGGCCGCCGTCAGCGCCAGGCGGATGGTTTCCAGGTCGCGCATTTCGCCAACCAAGATGACGTCCGGATCCTCGCGCAGTGCGGAACGCAACGCGTTGGCGAAAGACAGCGTATGCGGGCCGACCTCACGCTGGTTGATCAAGCACTTCTTGGCCTCATGCACGAATTCGATGGGGTCTTCGACAGTGAGGATATGCGCGTATTCGTGCTCGTTCACGTGATTGACCATGGCCGCCAGTGTCGTGGACTTACCGGAACCGGTCGGGCCGGTCACCAGGACGATGCCGCGCGGGTATTCTGCAATGTCCTTGAAGACCTTGGGGCAATTGAGGTCTTCAAGTGACAGGATCCTGGAGGGAATGGTCCGGAAGACCGCGCCAGCGCCACGTTGCTGATTGAACGCATTGACGCGAAAACGGGCCAGGTTGGGAATTTCGAAGGAGAAGTCGCACTCCAGCGTCTCTTCATAGATCTTCCGCTGGGTATCGGTCATGATGTCGTACACCATGCTGTGCACGTCCTTGTGCTCCATCGCCGGCAGATTGATGCGGCGTACGTCGCCATGGACACGAATCATCGGCGGCAATCCCGAAGAGAGGTGAAGGTCGGAAGCCTTGTTCTTGACGCCAAAGGCCAGCAATTCTGTGATGTCCATGCGGATCGTCCTTAGGGCACGTGTATACTGAAAACAGAGAGAATTCCAAACAATTATGAGCGCAATCGCCTCCAGCCTGCAAGCAGTCAGAGAACGTATCGCCAGGGCGGCACGGGATTTTGGCCGTTCGCCACGGGAAATAAGCCTTCTGGCGGTCAGCAAGACCTGGCCGGTGGATTGCGTGATCGAGGCAAACAGGGCGGGGCAGCGGTCATTTGGCGAGAACTACGTGCAGGAAGGTGTCGCCAAGGTGCTCGCGACGGCCGGATGGGGTCTCGAATGGCATTTCATCGGCCCGTTGCAGAGCAACAAGACGCGGCTGGTCGCCGAGCATTTTTCTTGGGTGCACTCGATCGAACGTCTGAAAGTGGCAGAACGGCTCTCCGCGCAGCGTCCGGATGACCTGCCGCCGCTTTCCGTCTGCATCGAGGTGAATGTTTCTGGCGCTGCAACCAAGAGCGGTTGCACACCGGACGAGGCGCTGGCGCTATGTCAGGCAGTTTCCGGCCTGCCCCGCCTGAAACTGCGCGGTTTGATGGCGATTCCCGAGGCGGCCGACGATTTCGCCGCCCAGCGGGTGCCGTTCCGCCAGTTACGTGAGCTTCGCGAGAAAATTCGTGCTGCCGGACTGCCACTTGATACCCTGTCCATGGGAATGTCCCACGATCTTGAAGCGGCTGTTGCCGAAGGTGCGACCATTGTCCGCATCGGCACGGCAATATTTGGTGAGCGAGGTTACGCATGAAAATTTCCTTCCTCGGCGGCGGCAACATGGCGAATGCGCTGATCGGCGGCATGTTGAAGCAGGGGTTTGCCGCCTCCGATATCAGCGTCATCGATCCCGGCGCCGAAGCTCGCGGCAGTCTGGCTACGACATATGCAATCAACTGCGTGGAATCGGCCGACATGCTGGCGGAAGTCGGCGATCTGCTCGTTCTGGCGGTCAAGCCGCAGCAAATGAAGGAGGCCGTCGCCCCGCTGGCCGGCAGGCTGGGCGATGCCGTCGTCGTGAGCATCGCCGCCGGACTCGACATGGCAACACTTTCACGCTGGCTTGGCGGGCACCGCAGGATCGTTCGCTGCATGCCGAATACGCCGGCGCTGATTGGCGCCGGTATTACCGGGTTGTGCGCGCTGCCGGAAGTGAGCGACGATGAACGTTCCTCCGCCGACCGTGTGCTACGCTCGGTCGGCACGACCGTCTGGATCGCCGACGAGGCCAGGATGGATGCCGTCACTGCGGTTTCCGGCAGCGGCCCGGCCTACGTCTTCCTGTTCATCGAGGCTCTGGAACAGGCGGCGGCCGAGCTTGGTCTAGCCCCGGAACAGGGCCGTGAGTTGGCGATCGCAACGGTTCAGGGCGCTGCGGCGCTCGCCGCACAATCGCCGGAACCGGTTTCGGTGCTCCGGGAGAGGGTTACCTCGAAGGGGGGGACCACCGCAGCTGCGTTGGCCGTCATGTCCGAAAAGGGCGTCCGCGAAGGCATCGTGAGCGGTGTCAGGGCGGCCGAGGCACGCGGCCGGGAACTGGGCCGGTTGCTGGGAGCGAACTGATGCGGGTGCTGATCTTTCTCGTCGATGCCGTTGTCAGCTTTTTCTGCACGCTGTTCCTGCTGCGTTTCCTGATGCAGGTGACGCGCGTCTCCTTCGCCGGGCAGTTCGGCGATTTCGTGGTCAAGCTGACGAACTGGGCGGTGAAGCCGCTGCGCCGCGTCATACCCGGCATCGGCGGCATGGACTGGGCCAGCCTTGTCGCGGCACTTGCCCTGCAAATTCTGCTATCAGCGCTGGTGGTCGGCCTTGCCGGCCCGCCGCTGGCGGCCGATGGTGGCGCGATGGCGTTGATGGCGCTGTGGTTTGCCGTGCGCACCCTGCTGCGCCTGGCGATCTATATCGTGATCGGTGCGCTTGTCGTGCAGGCGGTATTGTCGTGGATCAACCCCCACTCGCCGTTGGCGGCTCCCGCCAGCCAGCTGACCAGGCCGATCCTCGACCCGATCCGGCGCTTCGTACCACTTGTTTCCGGCATCGACCTCTCGCCGCTGGTCGCCATCCTGCTGTTGCAGGCAGTCCTGATGTTCCTGTGAATACCTGGTTTCGCGTCGGTGACGACGGCTGCATCACGCTTTACCTTCATGTCCAGCCCGGCGCGAAGACGACCGGATGCTGCGGACTGCATGGCGACGCCCTGAAAATTCGGCTCGCAGCGCCGCCGGTCGATGGCAGGGCCAATATGGCATTGCTCAGGTTCGTGGCCGATACACTGAAACTTCCTCCTGCTGCAATCGTTCTGAAAAGCGGCCATGCCTCGCGGCGCAAGGTCGTTGAAGTCCGCGGTGCAACGCGAGAAGCTGTCGCCGCTCTGTCTCAGCCTTCGTAAACGACGCGGCCGGCAACCAGGGTCATCTTGACCTTGGCGATCATCATGCAGCCTGTCCAAGGCGAGTTCTTGCCACGGCTTTTCAATGCCTCCGGCGTCAATTGCCAGGTCGCATCCGGATCGAAGATGCAGACATCGGCAACGCTGCCGACGGCCAGTTGGCCGCTGGCCAGTCCAAGGATTTCGGCCGGCGCCGAGGTAATCTGGGCCAGGGCAGCAGGCAGGGAGACTCCGGCGGCTGCAGCCCATTTCAGGGTCAGTGGCAGCAGAACCTCGAGCCCGGTCGCGCCCGGCTTGGCGTCACCGAACGGGAGGAGCTTGTCGTCGGCGCCGACCGGTGTGTGGTCGGAGCAGATGGCGGCCAAGCCGTTCGCCGCAGCGCGCGACAGCGCCTGACAGTCGCTCTGGGCGCGCAGCGGCGGGCAGAAGCGGGCGTGCGGATCGAAGAAGCCGATATCGTCTTCGGTAAGCAGCAGGTGATGGATGCCAACGTCGCAGGTGACAGGCAGCCCTTCGTCGCGGGCCGCACCGACGAGCACCGCACCGGCCGCCGAGGACAGGCGCGTGAGATGTACCCGACAACCCGTGTCGCGCACCAGTTGCAGGATGGTGGCGATGGCAATGGTCTCGGCAGCAACCGGAATGCCTGCCAGGCCAAGGCGGCTGGCGACTTCGCCTTCGTGAGCGATGCCGTTGCGCGACAACCAGTAATCCTGTGGCTGCAGCCAGACCGAAAAGCCGAAGGTCGCAGCGTACTCCATGGCCCGCAGCAGCGCCTCGGTATCGACGACCGGGACCTTGGCCTGCGAGAAGGCGATGCACCCGGCCTTCTTCAAGCCGGCCAGTTCAGCCAGTCGTTCCCCTTGCAGACCTGCGGTTAGCGCGCCGAGCGGCAGCACCCGGGCCTTGCCGATTTCCTTGGCGCGGTGGATCAGGCGATCTGCGAGTTCCGGTTCGTCGAGGGGCGGGACGGCATCGGGGGGGACGACGACGGATGTCACACCGCCGGCGACGGCGGCGGCCAGTTCGGCCTGGATGCTGTTGAGGCGGGCACCCAGATCGACCAGCCCGGGGCAGACGACGCAGCCGGCGGCGTCGACAGTGCGCTCGGCAGTGAAGCCGGCCGGCGCTTCGCCGAGCGCGGCGACCCTGCCTTCGGCAATGAACAGCGAAATGCTGCGGTCGACGCCGTTTTTGGGGTCAATTACTCGGCCGTTGCGAATCTCGATATTCATGTCAATTCCCCGCAACGATGCTCATGACGGCCATGCGCACCGCGATGCCGAAGGTGACCTGGGGCAGGATTACCGCCTGTGGTCCGTCGGCCACGGCCGAGTGAATCTCGACGCCGCGGTTCATTGGTCCCGGGTGCATGACGATGGCGTCGGGCCTGGCGAGCGCCAGCTTCTGCGGTGTCAGGCCGTAGTGACGGAAGTATTCGCCGGCCGACGGCAGCAGCGCCCCGGCCATGCGCTCGTTCTGCAGGCGCAGCATGATGATGACATCGCAGTCCCTGAGGCCCTCGTTCATGTCATGGAAGACATCGACGCCGAACTTGTCGAGATGCTTGGGCAGCAACGTTTCCGGCCCGATGGCGCGAACCTCTGGCACGCCCAGCGTGATCAGGGCCTCGATGTCAGAGCGCGCGACGCGCGAATGCAGGATGTCGCCGACGATGGCCACCCGCAACCGGGTGAAGTCCTTCTTGTAGTGACGGATTGTGTACATGTCGAGCAGGCCTTGCGTCGGGTGCGCATGGCGGCCGTCGCCGGCGTTGATGACGTGTACATCGTCACGGCCGATGCGTTGCAGATGCTCGGCGATCAGGTAGGGGGCGCCGCTTGACGCATGACGGACGACAAAGAGGTTGGCGTGCATGGCGCACAGGTTGTCGATGGTGTCGAGCAGCGTCTCGCCCTTGGCGGTTGACGAACGGTTGATGTCGAGATTGATAACGTCGGCCGAGAGGCGCTTGGCGGCGATCTCGAAGGTCGTTCGCGTGCGCGTCGAGTTCTCGAAGAACAGGTTGAACACGCTCTTGCCGCGCAGCAGGGGGACTTTCTTGACATCGCGCGCCGAGACTTCCATGAACGAGGCGGCGGTGTCGAGAATCTGGGTGATCACCGGCTGCGGCAGGCCCTCGATCGACAAGAGGTGGATCAATTCTCCAGTTCGATTCAACTGCGGGTTATGCATTCGCGAGCCTCCAGGCCAAGCGGCCGTCGTCCAGCTTGCTCAGTTCCAGGCTTTCGCCGTCGCTCAGGGTCGCATCCCAGACGCAGTAGGCGGCACCGATCGGCAGCTCCCGACCGCCGCGGTCTGCCAGTACCGCCAGCGCCACCGACGCCGGGCGACCGTAGTCGAACAGTTCGTTGAGTGCGGCGCGGGTGGTGCGCCCGGTGTAAAGAACATCATCGACCAGGATCAGGTGGCGGCCTTCGACAGCGAAGGGGATGACCGTCGGCTTGACCTGTGGATGCAGGCCCTTCGCGGCGAAATCGTCGCGGTAGAAGGAGACGTCGATCAGTCCGACATCCTCGGGCAGACCGAGGAGTTCCTTGAGCCGCTCGGCAATCCAGGCGCCGCCGCTGAAGATGCCGATCAGCGCGGGCTGGCGATGCAGATGCGGGCGGATCAGGTCGGCCAGTTGACGGCACTGGATTTCGGCGTCAGGTAGGGGGCTGGGCAGGGGCGACATGGTGCGGACTTTCGAACCAGTTTTGAAGAATGAGTTGGGCCGCCACGGCATCGAGTAGCGGCCTGGCGGACTTGCTGTTGTGGCCGGTTTCCCGAAGCCGGGCCTCGGCATCGAGCGAAGTCAGGCGCTCGTCGGCCAGACCGACGGGCAGGTTGAATCGGCGTTGCAGGCGTTCGGCAAATTTTTGGGCGAGCCGAGTCATGGCGTGGGGCGTGCCGTCGGCGTGGGTTGGCAAACCGACCACCAGTTGGACCGGCCGCCATTCCGCAACGAGCTTGCCGATGGCGGCGAAGCGGTCATCGTTCGTTTCGGCATTGATGACGGTCAACGGATGAGCGCTGCCGAGCAGGGTCTCTCCGGTGGCAACCCCGATGCGCTTCTCGCCGAAATCGAACGCCAGCACCGTGCCTTCAGGCATGCCCGGCGACATCGGAAAGCTGCGTGAAACTGATGCCGAGCTTCTGCATTGCCGCCGGCAAACGCTCTTCCGGCGGCAGATCGAAAAGGATGCTGCTCTTTGCGGGCACCGTCAGCCACGAATTCTGCGCCAACTCGTCTTCCAGTTGCCCGGCATCCCAGCCTGAATAACCGAGCGTCACGATAATTTCGGAAGGCAACCCGGCGCTCCCGACCGAAGCCAGGACGTCGCGCGAACTGGTCAAGCCGACCTCCCCATTGACGGCCAGCGTCGACTGCCACTGTCCCACCGGGCGATGCAGCACGAATCCGCGGTCAAGTTGTACCGGACCGCCGAAATAGACGGGCAGATTGGTCAGATTTTGCGCATCCAGCTTGATGTCGATCTTGTCGAACAGCCCCGCCAGAGTCATGTCGATCGGCCGGTTGACGATGATCCCCAGCGCTCCGTTCTCGTTGTGCTCGCAGACATAGACAAGCGCATGGGAGAAATACATATCTTCCAAGGTCGGCATGGCGATCAGGAAATTGTCGGTTAGGTTTACGCTGTTCATGCTGGAATTTTAATCGTCGCCGGGGTACAAACCAACCATGAAGAAAGAAAAAGCTCTCGTCTGGTTCCGCCGCGACCTGCGCGACCATGACCACCGAGCCCTGAGCGCGGCCCTGGCCGAGGCGGGGGAGGTCTATTGCGCCTTTGTCTTCGACCGTGAAATTCTTGATGCGCTGCCGTCGAAGCGCGACCGCCGCGTGCATTTCATCCGTGAATCGCTGTGCGAACTCGACGCTGCGCTGCAGGCTAAGGGTGGCGGATTGATCGTGCGCCACGGCCGAGCAACGAAAGAGATTCCTGAACTGGCCCGCAAGCTTGGCGTGGCTGCCGTGTACGCCAATCGCGATTACGAGCCGGCTGCGAAGCGGCGCGACAGCACGATCAGCACAAGCTTGCGTGACTCCGGGATCGCGTTTCGCAGCTTCAAGGATCAGGCCATTTTCGACCGGGACGAGGTTCTGACCTTGGCCGGCAAACCATTTTCAGTTTTCACGCCCTACAAAAATGCCTGGTTGAAGCGGTTGACCGCAGCAGACTGTGCCGCATGCGAATGTTATGGATCTCTGACTGGGCGGGAGCACGCAGGAGTGCCCAGCCTGGACGAAATCGGCTTCGCCAGTACCAACCTGATCGGGATCGGCGTCCAGCCCGGCATGTCGGGCGCGCGCACCCTCTGGGACGAGTTCCGCGAGGAGCGCATCGCGCGTTATGGCGCCATGCGTGATTTCCCTGCCGTGAGAGGCGTTTCATACCTCTCGGTTCACCTGCGCTTCGGCACGATCAGCATCCGCGAACTGGTCCGCGCCGCACGCGAGGAAGATGCCGATGCCTGGCTCAGCGAGCTGATCTGGCGCGACTTCTATTTCATGATCCTCGACCACTTTCCGCACGTCGTCGGCCACGCCTTCAAGCCCGAATACGATGCCATTACCTGGGAGAACTGGCCGGAAGGCCTGGCTGCGTGGCGAGAGGGCCGCACCGGCTACCCTCTGGTCGATGCCGCCATGCGCCAACTGCAACACTGCGGCTGGATGCACAACCGCCTGCGCATGGTGGTCGCCTCGTTCCTGACCAAGGATCTCGGCATCGACTGGCGACTGGGTGAAAAGCATTTTGCCGAGCAGCTCAACGACTTCGACCTCTCAGCCAACAACGGTGGCTGGCAATGGGCTGCATCGACCGGCTGCGATGCCCAGCCCTACTTTCGTATCTTTAACCCGGTTACCCAATCGGAGAAGTTCGATCCGGAAGGCAAGTTCATCCGACGCTATGTACCGGAGTTGGCCAGTCTGGCGAAAAGGCATATCCACAGCCCGTGGCTGATGTCACCAAGCGAGCAGGAAGCAGCCGGTTTGGTCATCGGTCGTGACTATCCGTTGCCGATGGTAGACCATGCCCGGGCCAGAGCGGATACCCTGGCCCGTTATTCGGTGATCACGAAACCTGTTTGGCCCTGACATAGCCGGCAATCAGCGCCAGCAACTCGTCCTCGTCATAGGGCTTGCCGAGGTAGTTGCTGGCACCGATTTCGAGCGCGTGACGGCGATGCTTCTCGGCGGTACGTGATGTAATCATGATGATCGGCAATTTGCTGAGCCGCTTGTCGGCGCGAATGTTACGCACGAGGTCGAAACCATCCATGCGCGGCATCTCGATGTCGGAAATCACGACGTCAGGCATCAGCTCGAGCAGTTGTTCCAAGGCATCGACACCGTCCTTCGCCAGCACCACGTGATAACCCTCGCGGGCGAGAAGGCGGCTCGTTATCTTGCGCACGGTCAGCGAATCATCGACCACCATCACGGTCGGCAACGCGGCTGTGGTCGTTACAACCGGCGCCACCGCCACCGGAACTGCGCTCGGGACGGCCGCTGTGAGCTTACGGCTGGCCAGCGCGACCGGGTTGAGTATCAGGACGACCTGACCATCGCCAAGGACAGTGGCGCCGGCGATGCCGACCACCCGGGAGAGCTGGCCGCCGATATTCTTGACGACGACTTCCTGATTGCCCCTGAGTTCGTCAACCTGCACCGCCACACGCTGCGAGCCGGAACGCAAGAGAAGAACCCAGTACTGGCGCTGTGCCTCCGGTGCCGCCGTCGTGTCGCCGAGTAAATGCGGCAGGTAATGGAACGGGTAGCGATTGCCCTGCCATTCAACTTCGCCGCGCGCGCAAAGTTCGGCAAGCGGCGCTTCCTTGAGATCGAGAACCTGTTCGATCATCGTCGATGGAACGGCGTAGAGAATCGCGCCAGCCCGTGCCAGCAGCGTTTGGGTAACCGCCAGCGTCAGCGGCAGATAGATGCGGAAGGTGGTTCCGTGGCCGAGGCGGGAGACCGTTTCGATGCGCCCGCCGAGTTCCGCGACTTCGGTCTTGACGACGTCCATGCCGACGCCGCGACCAGCAAGCTGGCTGACCTCTCCGGCAGTCGAGAACCCGGGAAGGAAAATCAAGTCGTAGAGGCGGGCGTCGTCAACCTCCTGGCCCGGCTCGACGAGCCCCAGCCCTTCCGCTCGGGCGCGGATCCGGTCGCGATCGAGTCCACGGCCATCGTCGGCCATCGCAAGGATGATTTCGTTGCCTTCCTGCGCCAGCGATACCATGATATCGCCAATTTCGGGTTTGCCCGCAGCGACCCGTTCGGCACGCGTTTCGATACCGTGCGTCACGGCGTTGCGCAGCATATGTTCGAGCGGCGCCATCATCTTGTCGAGCACTGAGCGGTCGAGCTCCACCTGGCCGCCGACGATGTCGAAGTTGGCACGCTTGCCGAGTTCCTTGGAACTCTGGCGAACGATACGGAACAACCTTTCGGCCTGGCTGGCAAAAGGCATCATGCGGACGCCCATCAGCTCCTGCTGAAGTCCGCGATTGAGGCGCGCTTGCGCGACGATGGCGGCATTGGCATCGTCGAGGTTCTTGAGCAGGTTTTGCTGGACTGTGGCGACGTCATTGACTGACTCGGCCATGAACCGGGTCAACTCCTGGAAACGTGTGAAGCGGTCCAGTTCGAGCGGGTCGAAGTCCGCCTGGCCGTCGTGGGCTTGGGCGAAACGTGCCTGGATCTGGCCTTCGGCCTGGATTTCTATCTCGCGCAACTGCCGCCGCAGACGGATAACGTTTTCAGTCAGATCGAGCAGGGACCCCTTGAGGCTGCGCATTTCACCCTCGATCCGCGCCCGGGCGATCGAAAGCTCGCCTGCCTCGTTGACCAACCGGTCGATCAGGTCGGCTCTGACTCTGAGGGTTGCGCGCTGGGCGCCGGTCTCGACATCATGGTCGCGCTCGACATCCGCCGCCAGGGCAATCGCGGGCGCCGCTTCGCCGACAGCCGCAGCGGCAACCAGGCTAGTTGCATCGAGCTCTGCCGTCTCGCCAGAGCGCAGGCGCTCGGTGGCCTGAGCCAGCATGTCGCAGCTATTCTCGATTTCGTCGATGAATGCCGGAGTTGCCGCCTCGGCGCGGAGAACGTCCTCGACGCGCGCTTCAAGCAAATGGGTGAACTCACCGAGGTTCATTGCACCCGCCATCCGTGCATTCCCCTTGAAGGTGTGCAACAGACGGGCGATGGCGTGCGGCTGGGCATCGCTGGCCGGATCACCGCGCCACAAGCGAAGCTGCACGGTCAGTTCGCGCAACTGGTCCTGAGCCTCTTCAAGAAAGATGGGCAGCAAATGCTCGTCAAGGTCATCCTTGAGTCTTGTGACAACAACGCCAGGGGCTTGCGCAACAACCTCGCCGGCTGGCGGCGCGCCCGGAACCTCCTCTTCCGGAACGCTGGTCTGCTCGACTGCCTCGGGTCCGGGTTGCGTTTCGGGAAGGTAGATATCCCCAAGCGCTCCAATCAGCTGGATCTGCTCGTCCGGAGCCTCCTGGCGTGCCAGAGCCGTAAACATGTTCTCGAGGGTGATGATCGCCTGACGAACCGTTTCCAGTCCCTCGACGCTGTCCAGGCGGCCCGAACTGTCACGGCGCAACAGCGCATGCTCCAGCGCCATCGCCAGATGGTGCAGCGGCATCAGGCCAACGGTCGCCGCAATGCCGCCCAGAGTGTGGGCGGCGCGCGTCATGTCGAATGCGGTCGGAGCAGTGGGGTCGGCTTCCAGAGCAACGTAGGAAGCGACCAGGTTCTCAAGGTGCCCGCGTGCCTCTTCACAGAAGATGTCATACAGGGTTGGTGCAGCAGGCGCTTCCACAGGCGGCGGAGGCTCACCGACTTCCTCCGCCAGCAGATCGGCGAAGGCATCGGCCATGTCGCTCGACGGTTCTGGTGACTCCACGGTTTCTGCCGGGAAGGCAACAACGGGTTGCCCGACCTTCTCGGAACTGATCTCGGACTCCAGAAGTTCTTCCGTTTCCGCGACGGCGGCTAGCTCGAATTCGGGTGCGGCGTCCATGCCTGCCGCGAGATCCAGGACAAACGGTGAAGCTTCGCCGGTCTCGGCCAACGGCGATCCCATTGCCTCGACGACGCTGGTAGACACGTCCGCGGGTGCGGGCGAGAGCAGTTCTTCTCCGCGCAGTCGTTCTGCCACCGCAACCACGGCTGCTGGATCGGGGATGGGCTCGCCACCATGTTCGAGCGCTGCAACCCAGCGCGAGAACAGCTGGTGGGCGTCGGTGATCAAGCTCAATAGTTCCGGGGTGACGGCCATGCCCTGACGCAGCCACATGTTGAGTGTCTGCTCAAGCGCCCAGGCGGCCTCGCCCATATCCATCAGCCCGACCATCCGGCCGCTGCCCTTAAGCGTATGCGCCGAACGGCGGATCGTCGTCAGCGCCTCGCTGTCGTTCGCGTTGGCCGCCAGCAATCGTACATGCTCGCCGATGGTGGCGAGTACCTCGTGTGCTTCCTCGAGGAAGATTGCCAGGAGTTCGGCATCGATTGCCTCGTGGCTCGACTGGGCAAGTTCCAGCGTCTTCGTCGAAGGCGCCGCTGCCTCGACCGACACCCCCAGCAACGACGAGACGGCGGCATCGATCTCGGGCCGCAAAGCGTCCCCGCTCTCGAGCGCCTTGAGGACCGTCTTCGCGGTGTCCCCCAGCTCGGGATTCGCCAGCAGATCGGCATCCTTCTGCAATGACTGCAGATTGTGCTTCAGCTCGGTGCGAACCCGTTCATCGCCAGGGGCGTCCTTGAACGCTTCGAACAGGGACTGGGTCTCGTGCTTGTGCTGTTCGAGCTGAACCTCGACGCTCGGTACGGCAGACAGATCCTCCCCGGCATCTTCACCTACTTCGGGAACCGGCGCTCCATGCAGTCGCCGCAGGAAGACATCGAAATCACTTTCACCATGCTGCAACGCATCGACGAAGAAACCTAGCGTCGAAAGCCGCTGGGCCACGGCCTCGAAGTCGCTTGCCAGCGGCGCATAGTCGGGACGGGCAAATTCCTGTATCTGCGTACCGCAATCCTGAACCAGCGCAACGGCTGGCATGTGACCCAGCATGGCCAGCGCACCGGCGGTCTGCCTGACCGGGGCATCGAGTGCCGCAAGATCCTGTTTCTTTTCGGGATTCCTGAAAAAGGCGTCGAGCGCCTGTTCCACCTGGGCCAGATTGCTCTGGATTTCACGGGCCACCTGCCCGACCAGCAATCTTTCCTGAGCCCGTCGGGTCATCTCGTCGAGCAACGGCAGTTCCTCGTTGCCGCCAACCGGATTGCCGGCGATGCAGGCGTAGAGACGGGCGACCATCAGGTCGACCTGCTGTGCGAAGTCCATACCCAGGCGACGGAAATTCTCTTGGGCATTCTGCAACAGCAGGATGGCGGTCGCCACCTCCATCGCCACCACGTCATTGTGGCGGGTGGGTGATTCCGCAAGCCAACTCGCCAAGGCGCCAAAGCCCTGGCCGAGGCGCTTGAGATCCGTGTGCCCGATTTCGTTGGCCAGAGCCGCACAGGTCTTCGCATGCTGTTCGAATGTGGGTAGCGCGGATGCGCTGCCGGTGCAGAACTTGTTCCACAATTCCTCGGTTGTGGCAAGGGCGTCACGCAGACGGCGCAGCGTGATCTCTTGCGATTGCGTCGTTCTGTGTCCCGCCGGAACTGCCGGTATCAGTGCCCTCAGCCCGAAAACCGACTGTACCTCGGCGACCCCCGGACTCGATTCGCCCGGGGCCAACGCCACCGCATAGAGGACGTCGCGCATCAGGCGCTCGGCAACGTTTCGTGAACCCTGAAGCAGACGACGTATCTGCGTATCAATGCGGGCCAGCAACTGCCGGGACTCTGCGTCGGCCTCCCCCTGATGATCGAACAGTGACTCGACGAATGCCAGCGAAACCCACCAGAAGGCACGAGTTGTGGGCGACTCCTGGGTCGCCTCGATATTGTCCAGCGCAGTTCGCATGTGTTCGAGCGCAACATGCGACTCCGTCGTGTGTTTCAGCCAGGCGAGTAGCCCCTTCTGAAAGCGTGCACGCTCGGACTTGAGCAGGGTGAGCAATTGTTCCGGCGTGAGCGGCGCAACTGGTGCCGAGCACCGGGGCGGCCGACGCGTGATATCCGGATAGAACAGGTCAGTGGGGTTGCATGCCTCCATCCCCCGAGCCTTTGCCAGCGCCGCATAGGTGGGCAGCAGGCGCAACGGCTGGTTCGGCTCGCCGGCGATCAGATCGTCCAAGTATCCGCGGATCGACTCGATGGCGTCCGCCAGCGTGGCGAGAACCCCGGGTGTCGATTGCAGCCGGCTGTCTTCCAGAGCACCAGTCAAGGCTTCGAGTGACTCGATAACCTGTGTCACACCGTCAAGGCCAACAATGGACAGGGCACCATGAACCTGGTGGATATGGGTACGGCAGAACCTCAGGTGTGTCGCATCACCGGTCAATTCATGCTGACCAAGCGCTTCAGTGGCGCGCCCAAGTGCCAGGTCGATCTCACCCTTGACCCAGGTCAGCGGGCCCAGGTCGAATTCGGTTGCCGCGTTCATAAGCTCTCGCGAATCTCGCTCAATCGACCTTGAAGCCCGCGACCGAACCCTTGAGTTCGGACGCCAGGGAACTCAGTTCATCGACAGCCGCCGCAGTGCGTTCCGTGCCGGCGGTCGTCTGCTCAGTCACGCTCAGAATCCCCTGCATCAGCTTGGCGACATCGGTCGCCGACCTGGCCTGATCTTGGGTCGAAGTCGAGATGTTTTCGATCAGGTCCGAGAGGTTGCGCGACACCTGGCCGATCTCGGTCAGCGCCTGACCGGCGGCATCTGACAGCTTCGCTCCTTCCACTACGCCCTGCGTCGATCGCTCCATGGCCGATACGGCATCCTGGGTATCGGTCTGAATGGTCTTGACGATCGCGGCAATCTGCTTGGTTGCCTCGGCCGACCGTTCGGCCAGTCGCTGCACTTCCTCGGCAACAACCGTGAAGCCGCGACCCGCATCACCCGCCGAAGCCGCCTGGATGGCAGCGTTCAGGGCCAGCACGTTGGTCTGCTCGGTAATGTCCGAAATCAGTTCAACGATTTCGCCAATCTCCTGAGAGCTTTCACCGAGGCGCTTGATCCGCTTCGAGGTCTCCTGGATCTGGTTACGGATTTCGTTCATGCCCTTGATCGAGTCCTCAACGGCCTGTGTGCCCTTTTCAGCGGCAGCCAGCGACTGACGAGCCACCTGGGCTGATTGGGTCGCATTGCCGGAAACCTCGCTCATCGACCGCGCCATCTCCCGAGCCGATTGTCCAGCATCCTGAATTTCACGGGACTGCTTTTCGGCGGCAGTCAGCAGTTCGGCGGAAGTCCGGCGGGCGATCTCCGTTGCAGTCGTCACCCGGTTTGCCGCATCGTTGATGCGTCCGACCAGCAGACGAAGTTCCTCGATGGTGTAGTTGATCGAGTCGGCAATGGCGCCCGTGATGTTCTCGCTCACCGTGGCGTTGGCCGTCAGGTCACCGTCGGCCAGATCACCCAACTCGTTCATCAGTTGCAGAATGGCGTCCTGGTTCTCGCGGTTGGTTCGCTCCGAAACCTGACGCTGCAATTCCGCATCCTCGGTGCGACGCCGGGTGTCATCGAGATAGATCTTGGCCAGCAAGGCGAGAACGGCCACCGCCAGTACCGAGAGGACAATCAGCAGTACGATGAAGAACCAGCGCTCGGAGAGTTCCTGCTGATAGCCTCCAGCGAGATCGTCGGTCGCCTTCAGCAACTCCTCGCTGCCACGGAAGATGCGGGCACCCGCCTGCTTGGACAGAACCAGCGGCTGCATGTTGCCGAGAATCCCTCCGATTGCGGCCTGGTAGGACTTGAAGGCCTTGTCGAGTTCAGCCAGTTTTTCGCGCGTATCCGTGTCTCCGCCACCCTTGTTCAGTCCCTGAAGGGTATCGCGGAAGGCATTGGTATCCTTGCCCAGCAGGAAGGCCACTTCCGGATTGATTTCGTCGCCGACCAGCAGCGCCGAGGCGTTCTTGGCGATCCGTTGCGTCAACATGACCAACTGGTTGGCTGCCGCGATTTCCCGCGCTCCGGCGCCGGCTTGCAGCTTGAGGGCGGCAACCTGCTCGGCCAGTTCCAGCATCACCGGGTTTTCGTTGTCGATGGTGGTCACATTCTTGCCCAAGGCAACAAGGTTCGCCTCCTGCCCGATCACCGTCATTGCGTCCTTCTCGGTTTCCGCCCAGATCCTGGTCAATGTCTCAAGCTGTGCCTGCACGGCTGCAGGCGAAGAGGGCACGTCCGTACCGACGATCTCGCCGCCCGAAGTCAACCGCTCCAGCAGACGGCTGAACGTCTCCCGTGAATCCTTCAATTGCGCGAAGGCCGCCGGATTGCCCTGCAAGGCCAGGGTCGATGCCTTGGCCAGACGTTGCGAGAGCATGCGCATTTCGCCCGAAGCCGCGACGTAGGCAGTGCCGTACGTCGAACTGCGGTTGTTGAAAATGACAAGAATGGCAATGGCGAGCAGCAGTAACACGAAGATGCCGCCCAGAGTCTTCATCTGCTTGATAACCGGCTGCTGCGCGAACGATCCCGGTAGCCAGGACGGTCCGCCACCAGATGACGCAGCCGAAGAAGCCTTCGCTGCCTTCCTTGGGACTTCCGCTCCTTCCTTGCCACCATGACCAGGGTTCTTCAAGCTCAACGCCATGTCTATCCTCCGCTCGGGGTCAGGGAAAATCAAACCCCAATATTCATGAAATCATTGTCGGCAAGCAACTCGCGCACCGAGAGTTTTCGCCAGAGTTGACCCTGGCTGTCAGAAAAGCGTGCCGCACCCCAAGCCGGCGCTGCCGAATCCACCGATTCGGCGACAAAGTCTTCGGGGTTTTTCAGGCCCAGCATGCGATTGACCAGCAACGCCGCGTTGGCCCCGTACTTGCTGCCAACCAGAAGCAGCCGCGTACTGCTGTTCTGCGGCGTCGGTGTGCCCCCGCAAAAGACCGAGAAATCGGCCACTGCGTAGAGGCTCCCGCGGATATTGGCGATACCGGCAAACCACGGTCGTGTCAGCGGAACCGGCGTCAGTTTCAGTGCCTGGACAATCTCGCCGCTGTCGGACAGGTCGACCAGCCAATTTTCGACACCCGCCTGCACTCCCAGCCAAGAAGATGTACCGCGTCCGTGCGCGGCGCCGATGAGACGCTCCGAAAGGTATTCCTGAAAATCGCGGAGGCTGGTTTTTTTTGCCATCTGGATCAGGGAAGCTCGGCGATCTTCTTGAGCAACTCTTCCGGATTGACCGGCTTTACGACATAGTCGGCAGCGCCCTGGCGCAATCCCCATATCTTGTCGGTTTCCTGCCCCTTGGAGGTACACACGATGACTGGGATATGCCGCGTTTCCTCGTCACGCGTCAGCGTGCGGGTCGCCTGGAAGCCGTTCAGTCCCGGCATCACGACGTCCATCAGGATCAGGTCCGGTTTCGTCGCCTTGGCCTTGGCAATTCCTTCCTCGCCGTTTTCGGCAGTGGTCACCTGGTAGCCGGCCTTGGTCAGAAAGTCCACCGAAAAGAACCTTTCGGTCGGAGAGTCGTCGACGACGAGTATATTCTTGACGGGCATTATTTCTCCATGAATGCTAGGACGTTTCGGAGGCAGACGGCAGGGCGAAGGTCGCAACGGTCTGCAACAGACTGTCCTTGGTAAAAGGCTTGGTCAGATACTGATCGGAGCCGACCATGCGCCCCCGCGCACGATCGAACAGTCCGTC
The DNA here is from genome assembly GCA_035429665.1 of Azonexus sp. Taxonomy (GTDB): domain Bacteria; phylum Pseudomonadota; class Gammaproteobacteria; order Burkholderiales; family Rhodocyclaceae; genus Azonexus. The sequence continues at coordinate 1,742 of DAOMFF010000006.1, read as the reverse complement.
CTTCGAGGACAGCATGATCACCGGAGTCGCTTTGAAACGCGGGTTCTTCTTGATGAGGGAACAGGTCTGGTAGCCGTCGAGACGAGGCATCATGATGTCGCAGAAGATCACCTTGGGCTGATGGTCGGCAATCTTGGCCAGTGCGTCGAACCCGTCTTCCGCAAGCACGACTTGGCATCCGGCCTGGACGAGGAATATCTCCGCGCTTCGCCGGATCGTATTGCTGTCGTCAATGACCATCACCTTGACGTCGCGCAGTTTAGATAGATCAGCCAATAAAACCCCCCTCGCTCCTCGTCGGGGAGCCATCCCAGCGCAGCATCATACTACGCTGACTTCAAAACTCCACCATCTCGAAATCGAATTTCCGCGCCCCGCATTCGGGACAAACCCAGTTCATCGGGACATCCTCCCAGCGGGTTCCAGGCGGAATTCCCTCAGCCGGAATGCCTGATGCCTCATCATAAATGAAACCGCAGATCAGGCACATCCATGTCTTGGTATTTGTTTCGTCGTTCATGTGGTGGCGTTTGATGGCGGCCGGATTCGGATAAAATCTGTTCGATCTTACCCAATCGCCGCCTTGCGCGCCATGCCTGCGGCACTCCATGACCATCACAACTCCCACTCCACCGCTTGTCCTGGTAATTGCCGCCAGCGATCCCACCGCTGGTGCCGGCATTCAGGCGGACACTCTGACCCTGGCCAGCCTCGGTTGCCATCCCCTGTCGGCGCTGACCGCAGTAACGGTTCAGGACACCGTTGGGGTCAGGAGCGTACATCCCGTTGGTGCTGACGTCCTCGTGCAGCAGGTGCGAACACTGCTCGAGGACATGCCAGTGGCGGCCTTCAAGATCGGCGTACTCGGCAGCGTCGAAAACGTCGTCGCTGTCGCCGGGATCCTTGCAGATCATCCAGGCATTCCCGTTGTCTTCGACCCTGTACTTACTTCGGGGCGCGGCGACGATTTTTCGGGCGCGGCGATCATTGCGGCGATGCGCGAATTCCTGTTGCCGCGGACCACGGTACTGACTCCGAATGCCCCCGAGGCGAGGCGGCTTGCCGAAGGCCAACCCGGGATCGAGCTCTGCGCGCAACGCCTGATCGCCATGGGCGCGCAGTTCGTCCTGATCACGGGAACGCACGAAAGCACCCCGGAAGTCACCAATACCCTGCACAGCCCGGGGGGCATCCTGCGCCACGATCGTTGGGAGCGCCTGCCCGGGAGTTATCACGGTTCGGGGTGCACCCTGGCTTCGGCCATCGCCGGCTACCTTGCCAGCGGGGCGAGCATCGAAGACGCGGTGCGCGATGCCCAGGATTACACCTGGCAGACACTTGCCAAGGGCTTCCGACCCGGCAGGGGACAGTTCATCCCCGACCGCTTCTACCGCACACGCAGCGCAGGCGACAACGCTCCCGTGGACCAGGCCGGGGGGCGTGGCGATGGCCGGTAAGTTGCGCGGTCTCTATGCCGTTACGCCGGAATGCCATGACCGCGACCGTCTCCTGGCCGACGTCGAAGCCGCGTTGCGTGGTGGCTGCCGCTTCGTGCAATATCGCGACAAGACCAGCGCTGCCCCCGAGCGCGTGGCCCGGGCTCACGCCCTGCGCAGTCTTACGCTGGACTTCGACGCCAGGCTGCTGATCAATGACGACATGGCGCTGACCTTCCTGGTCCAGGCCGATGGCATCCACCTTGGCCGGAACGATGGCAACCTGGTGGCAGCCCGCGCCATTCT
>DAOMFF010000005.1:0-24155 GCA_035429665.1 Azonexus sp. | reverse complement strand
TCGACCCTCAACCGCCGTTCGGGTTCTGCGCCCCACCGGCCGCAATGCAGCGATAGCGCCCATTCGGATTCAATGACGTTCGGGTAGCATTTCGGGGACGCCGTCATCGGCCCGCGCCCATTTTGAATGGCAGGTCCACGGCGGATTGCAGCCGCTCGACTAGCGCCTCTGGTGGGCACTTTCGTCCTTCAACTGGGGTGTCTGCTTGTCAAAAACACCTACTCACACATACCCGACCCTGAACGGACTGATGATGTTTTCTTGGGCCATGGCGGCTTACTGATTACAAACCTGCCGGTCATGGGGCCCTGTCAACTGCGTTCTGTTCGGCCTTCACGGTCAATCGGAATACACAAAATCCCGTTTATGCCCGCCGAGAAAGGGAGTCAAATCGTCGCTTGCTCGGCCTCAGCCATGATGCTGCCAGCTTCCGAACAGGAGGTTTTCAGGACCTGCGCTCGTCAATTCGACGATTGACCACGATTCAATAGCCCCGGATACTGTTCGAAAAGGGCATTGAAAGTCCTATGCTTTCTATCGACAAACCATCATTTGAACAACGTGCCAAGGTCTTCCATCATCTTGGAAAACACTTCCTCCTGAACTTTCTTTTCCACAGCCAGCAATTTCTGGCGTTCGCGCAGTGATGCGACCAGTTCCTTGGCAAGTTCGGAGGCTTCGGAGGAGTTCTTGATCGCCGCCGCGACTTCCTTGTTTTTCAGGACTTCTTCCTGGCCCTCAACGTCGGCCAGGGCTTCGTCCAGGCGTTTCGCCTGGTCTTTCTGATAGCTCCCCACCGCATCTTTCAACTGACCGAGCATTTCCTCGGTCGGGTCGTTGCCGACCACGCCGGGTTTCGGTTTGAACTCGGGGGTGTCGGGCAAGGTGATAACCACGCCGGGGCGAAAGGCGCCGGTTTCCGCCAAGTGCGGGTTGGCCTTGAGCAGGGCCGTCTCGACCTTCTTGCGCGAGCTTTCGCTCAGGTTCGGGTAGAGCCGCTGCGCAAGGGTGCTGACGTCGGCTTCGCTCTTCTTGAGTGTAGTAAGTCGCATGATGGGCTCCCGTTATATCAATACGTTGAGGTCGTCCCAAGGCGACGGCAGGGCCGTGAGGTTGACCAGGATGGGCCCGGTACTGAGATTGCCGAGCACCGAGTATTTTGGCTTGCGGACTAACTCGAAGATCACCGTGTCGTCCGAGCCGGCGAAGCGGTTGTTGGCCACGCTGGCATGGTCGCCGAGGATGCGTCCGGCCAATCTGCCAAAGCTGCTGCCGTCGGTGACCCGGATATCGTTCTGGTCGAAGAGGCAGCACTGCACCTCTAGGATATCGGCGGTAGGGATCTGCGAGGTGTGGCCATGCAACCGGTTGCCACGCACCATGACGCTGCCGCGCGCGGCATTGAGCAGATCGATTTTCCCGGCACTCAGGTAGGCGACGCCGGACTTCAACGGCAGCATGACGAGGCCGGGCGCGGCCATTATCGAGGCATAATTCTGCAGCAAATCACCCCGCAGCGACCCGATGATCAGGATGGCCTGCCATTCGGCAACGCTGACTTTGTCGGCGTCGGTCTCGACGCGGGCGACCGTGTTGTCGTCCACCGCCACGTCGGTGAAGCCCGGCGTGACGCCGATGCCGATGGTGCGGCGGATGAAGCTGGCCAGCGGACCGATGCCAAATAGCCGGTTTCCTGCGACGCGCAGCTCGCCCGAAGCCATGGCCATGATGGCCACGCGCAAGGGGCTGACCACGGCCTGACGGGCGACGTTGGCGAACAGGTTGCCGACCACGTCGGCCCTTTTCACCGCGATCAGCAGCACGCCGAAGAACGGCAGCGCCGCGCTGTTAAAACCGACGCCCAGGTTGGCGAACTGGTTGCCCTCGATACTCAGATAATCGGCCGAGGCGCCGACATCCATCACCAGCGCGCCGCCGACCGTATTCTCTATCGAGTTGGACTTGAAGATCGCCCGGCCGAGACGTTGCTGGACCACGATGCCGTGGCCGCGCTGGCCGCGCAGGCGGTTGCCGGTCAAATAAACGCGATCAAGCGCGCCCTTGTCGAATCCGGGCACGAGTACGATGCCGTCCGCCACGGTCTTGCCGGCCAGGGCGACGATCTCGTTGTTGTCGATACGCAGCCCATCCGTGCCGGCGATGACCCCGTTGCCGGTGACATGCAGGATATTGCCGTCGATGGTGACGCTGGCAGCCGGCAGTGCCGCGCCGGTCACCGCGATGCCGGCCTGGGCGCAGATCAGCGCCAGGTTGTCGGCGATGCGTAACTGGCCGTAATGCAGGCTGGTGCCGGTCAGACTGATGCCGATCTGGCTGCACATCAGCACGTTGTGGACCATGCGCAGGTTGGCGGTAAGCAGGTATTTCTTCTCAGAAGAAGTCGACACGATGGCCTGCTCAGCGACGAGCACGCAATCCCGCACCGTCGCAGACAGGATCAGTCCGGAAAAGCTTATCGCCGCCGACGTGGCGTCGGCAGTGGCGCCCGCCACGATGGTCAGGTGTTCAAGCTGGACGTCGAGGCTGTCGACGATGTCGATCATCGCCGAGGTGCCGCCGCCGCTGACGATGCCGGCGATGGAGAGGTTCTCGATGGCGACGCCGACGCCGCGCGCGATGTCGATGGCGCCGCCCGCTTCGGCCGGTTGCAGCACGGTGCGCCAGCCCTGTCCGCGCATACGCAGCGAGCGCACGTTGGCCATGTTCAACGGCGCGCGCAACAGGTAGGTGCCGACATCCAGGCAGATAGTGCCGCCGCCGCGGGCCCGCACGGCATCGATGGCCTGCTGGATGGTGGCGGTGCCGGCGTTGTGAGCCTCGGCATGCACGCACACCGTGCAGTCGCAGCTTTCGCCGCTGACTTCTGGCGGCCAGAAAACACGGCAGTCGGTTGGCTCGCCGGGCAACGTCACGATGGCCAGACGCGCATAGTGGTGATGGATGCCGCGCGGCGGCGCCTGCACCAGCGGCTCGATGCTGCCATCGCTGGTACGAGCGGCAAACACCCAATGGTCGCCAGCCTTGAATTGGCTACCGGCGATCAGGCTGAAATCGATAAGGATGCCGTTCTCCAGCGTCAGTTTCGTGCCGGCGGCGGGCACCGGTAGGCCGTCGGAAACGCTTGCCGCGTTGATGTTGTGATAGTCGGTTCCGTCAGCGCGGCGTACCACGCCGGATTGGTCCCAGCGGCGTACGCGGGTGTGCCGTTCCGGGTCCGTCTTGCCCTGGCCGTCGACCGGGAACAGGCCGGCCGGCAAGGCTGTTTCGAGGATGATCGAGCGCGTGGCGGCATCGACGCCGTCGCCCGGACGAATGCGGTGCAGGCGTCCGGGCAGACCGTGCAATTCATGCCAGTCGTCGAGAATCTCGACCCACTCGCCGGCATGGAAGCCGAGCACATCGTCGCGGCCCAGGCTGTCCACCACCAGGCGATTGCCGGCCTGGATTTCCTGAACGCCGGTCGCCACAGTGGCGTTGTCGCGCGACCACTTGAAGGTGGCGCTGGCCTGCGGCCCGCCGTGATGAATCTCGACCCGGTAGAGCTGGTTTTCCAGCCCCTTGTAACCGGCCGAAGGCGGCGCCAGGCAGGGATTCTGGTCGCCCGTGACGAGGCCGGTGGAATTGTTCAGGCGCGCCCCGGAGGGCCGGGTCAACGCCGCCCAGGCGGGCAGTTCGCCGTCGGGCGTGAAGCAATCGGCATTGCCGACATTGGTCAACACCTTCACCTGCCAGACCGTTTGCAGCCGCCCGGTGGTATCGACGCCGACCGCCTTCTCGATCAACTCCGGCGCTTGCAGATGGGTCAGCTCGCGTTGCCAGACATCCAGATAAACCAGATGCGGCCCGCCGGTCAGCGCCGGCGCGTTGAAAATGTTCGCCGGCGCCGGCTGATTGGTCTCGTTGAAATGCAGGTATGGCTGATCACGGAACGGCGTCGGCGCCGATCCGGTCAACTCGGCCAGATTGACGTTCCAGGCCAGCGGCGGCTTGCCGTGGTTCTCGGCCAGCAGGCCGTCGACGTACATGCGCCCGACGCCGATGTTCAGCACGCCGCCGGGAGCGAGAATGTGGAAGCCTTCCGGCGTGGTACGCGGCACCACGGCGCGACCGACTGTGTCCATCGTGCCGGCCTGCAAACGACGGCCTAGTTCGGCCACCCACTCGTTCCAGTCGGAATCGAGCTGCACGCGGCCCTGCTGCATCACCACGCCGAAATAGTCATGCCATGGATGGAAACTGAAACGGCTCGTATCGAAACTCATGTCACGCTCCTCAGGTTTCGTAGAAGATACCGGCGGCGAGACCTACACGCAGGAATTCGCGCAGCCGGATCTGTAAATTGGCTTCCCGTTGGGCCGGGAACAGGGCATGGAAGGCGCCCATTTCGCTCTCATCGTCGGCGCCCCGGCGGATCGCATCGGCGGTCGCCCGGGCAAGCTGGCAATACGCGGCCACGCCATAACGCAGCGAGGTGAAACGCGGCGTCACATCGACCTCGCCCGCTTCGCTTTCCGGCTGGCAGCGATAGCGGCGCGGGGTCAGCGAATCTAAAGGCAGATAGCTGAAGCGAACGCAGCCGGTCTGCCGGCGCACCATCTGGACGGCCGGCCGGGGGTCGCCCGCAGCCGGCCGGGCCAGCAACAGGCTGTTGGAAATCGTGCCGACCTCGGCGGCGCGGAGGCGGCCGATGACCGTACAGGCGTCAAGCGAGAGCTTGCCGCCGGGTGAAGAAGCATCGGGCGCGGCATAGGCCATGCTGTTGGCCGAGGTGGCGTCGATGATGCTGTCGTTGGCCGTCACGCTGGCGCCCTCGTGAATGCGCAAGGCGCCGACGATGGCGTGGTCGATATCGACGGCCACATCGGCGATTTCCACCGCCAGGCTCTCGCCATCCGGCGCAACCGGGTCGCCGAAGGCGTCGAGCGCCCGACCGGGCACCAAGGTGGCGTGGGCGATGTTCAGGTGGGCCAGTTCATTGCCGGCAACCGCGGCGACGCGCAAACGTCCGCCGGCGACCAGCAGGCCTTCGAGGCTGAAGGCGCTGTCGGTTCCGCCGTTCAATGTCATCTCGGCGCCCAGTATCAGGGTCGGCCGACATTGCTCGGCGGCACGCAGGATCACATGGCCGCCGGGCGCTACGGTGACCGACAGGGTTTCCTCGTAGCGGCCGCTGTCGGCGATTTCGACCACGCCGTCGCCAGCCAGCGCAGTCAAGGCAGCAGATATCGTGGCATGGTCGGTCGGCACGCGCAGCACGGTCGCCACTGTGGCCTCATCGGCGCGCGCGCGGCTGTATTCGCCTCCGCCCATGTCGGCGGAAAAGCCATAGTGATAAGTGGCTGCGAGCGATTCGGGCACGTCGAGATCGGTCGCCACCGCGATACGGCCCAATTCCGGGTCGATGGCGAATTTCCCGGCTGGCGCCTGGTGAGCCCAGCCAGGGCCCTCATCGGCCAGATTGCATACGACCACGTCCTCACGCGGCACTTCATCGCCATCGACGTAGAGAACCACGCTGGGATTGGCGTTGTCGACCGGGCCGAGCGCCGTCTGAACGGTGCCGTAATAGAGCGGCAACCGATCCGCCATCACGCGTCGACGGATCGGATCGGGCACGTTGATCGGATCGGCCAGATGGGTGATCTCGTCCTCGGTCTGCGGGTTGGTGAACAAGGGCAGCGGATGCCCGAGCGGGCTGATCAGATAACGCCGGTCGTCCACCCGGATGGCCGGGCTGCGCGTATGCGGATAGGCCGTCAGGCGCCAGAGGAAGAGGCCGATGTTGGGGATGTTGAATCGCCCGCGACCGTTCTCGATGCGCCGTACATCGACCGTATGAGCGACCGAATCGAATGCGCCGCCGATGGGCGCCAGCGGCTCCCACTGGCGCATATCAGGGGCGTAGCGACTTTGCGGGCGCAAATGATTCATGTACTGGGTGGCGCCGAGCAACTGGAAGAATTCGACGGCGCGGGCATTCCAGCCGGTGACGTCGCGCGCCAGTTGTTCCAGCACCGCCGCCGTGCCTTTGCGCCGGCGCAGCGCGAGGGTATGCGCCACCTCGGCGCGGGCCAGGCCGCGCGTCGCGCCGAGACTGTGCAGCGGCTCGTAACCGATCAGGTCGCCAATGTAGGGAATAGCCCAGTCAGCACAGGTTTCGACGAACAGGTCGTCGTAGAGCTGATCGAGGTTTTCCTCCATCACCGCGAACTCGTCGGCGATGGCGCTCAGCAAGGCCTTGAGCGCACCCGGCGGCGACTGCTCGGCGTCGCGTATCCGGTGGATGGCCGGCAGCAGCCGGTACAGGGTGTCGGCGTCGAAGCTCATGACATCAACTCCAGGGTAACGGGTGCGGCATCCAGCGCCAGCAGCTCGGCGGCCAGGGGCGTCCCGGTCAATCCCGCCTCAGGCAAGGCGGCGAACAGGCGCGGCACGAACACCGGCAGGGGCGCTTCGCTGCGATGCAGCTCGACCACCTGGACCGCTTCGACGCCGGCGACGGCGTGCGCCTCGGCGGCCACCTCATCTACCGACACGCCCTGACCGAATCGCCGTGCATCGAAACCGAATGCCGAACGCAGCCGAAGCTCGACCGCGCTCAGCACAAGCGGGGCATCGGCGTCGGCGGCGATCTTGACAGTCAGGCGCAGCTTGAAACGGGCGTCGCGGTAGCTGACGATGCGCACCGGCATCAATGGGTCGCCATAGCGATGCAGGGAATCCTGCAAGTAACGATAGGTGTCGCTGGTATCCAGGATGGCTTCGCCACTCTCGCCCGCCACGGTGATGAACACGCCGCGCCCGGGTCCGCTCGGTATCCACAAGGCATGCGCCTTGGCTATGCCGGCGAAGGCGCGCGCGAAGTCCTGGTAGTCACGGATCGACACCGCACGCTCCAGCGTCAGCACGGTCAGCGGCGCGTTCTCCCGCGCCTTTTCTTCGCGCTCGGCATCCTCGCCGCCGTTGGCGGCTTCCGGGTTGGTCGCGCCGCTCACGCCAAGCGGACGGGACAGCAGCGTGGTGAGTTTGCCGGCGGCGACATTGCCGCCCAGGCCCAGGCCTTTCCGGTAAATGGCGCGGATGTTGTGATCGCCGGAAGGCAAACGCGAACCTTCGATGCCATCGCCGAACAGCACCGAACTGCTGCCGTCGTCGGCATTCCGGACTTCGTAAACCCGCTCGGCCGGCGCGCGCGCATACAGGCTTGGCGTTTCGGCCCAGAGCATGTCGTTGGCGCGCAGTTCCAGCGTCGAGCGCCGGCCGCTCGGGGTCGCGGCGCTGACATAGGTCAACGGCGACTGGCGCAACGGGAAGCGGGCATTGGCCATCCTGGCGTCGCCGCTGCCGAGTACTTCGGCCACCGTTTCGCCGTGGGTCGCGCGAACGACGTTGGCGCTGACCCGCGCGGTTTCGCGGTCGTAGCAATGCTTGAGCGCGGCAGCCAGGGTGAAACGCGTGAAGCCCTGATCACGGTCGTGCACGACCGCCGTGGCGAGATCGTCGATGAAGGCGATTTCCTGCACGGTTTCGTCGTCGTCCAGGGCCGGCGCCTGCTCGATGGCCGCAGCGGCGATTTCCAGCGTGCCCGTTCTGCCTTCGCGGTCGAGCAATAACAAGCGCAGTTTCTTGCTGCTGGACTGGTTGATGCGTGCCGCAAAAACGGCCGGCGCCAGCACGTTCCAAGTGCTGCCGGATTGCTCCTCCGGGGGACCGGCCAGGCGCAGGGAATCGCCTTCCGAAACGATGAGACTGCCGCCCTCGGTCAGGTTCAGGATCGCGTCCGGCTTGCCGGCCCGAAGCTGGATGCGGGCGCGGCGACCACTCACGGCCAGCGCTCGGCCAGCCGCCACATCCGGTTCCAGCCTCGACAGGCTGAGCATCTCGCCATAGAGCGGATAGCCGAGCGGTGTTTCCGCCACCGCCAGTGCTTCGGATTGCGCCAGCACCAGGTTTTCACGCAGCCGCTTGCGGAATACAGCCAGGTTCTCGTCGGTGTCGGGGACGATGCGGGTAATCTTGCCGGACAGCCCGTAATCGCGCCGGGACGGGAAGCTCACCGCGCTGGCCCGGTACAGTTCGACATACCCCGCCAGCCCGCTCGGGTTGGCCGATGCCTCATTCGAAACCAGGGCAAACCAGCTCCCCGGCAGTACCTTCGAGTAAGCGTTGTCGAGATCGATGACTGAACCTTCAATCTCGAACTTCTTCCATTGTCGTCCACTGCCATCCGTCGCCTCTTCGGCCAGGTGTGCTGTCAGTTGTGAACCGCCCTGGTTGCCCATCAATCGCGGGTCCGGCGCGTTATGACCGAACAGCGCTGCGCGTTGGCGGAACACGTAGACGGCCGCGCCAGCCCCGGCCGGCTCAACGTGGGGCATGACGCTGCCCAGACCGGCGCCCCATGCAATGCGGGTGCGCTGGCACGCCTTGTCTTCCGTGACCGTGGTCACCAGCCGGATGTCCCAGCGTTCCGAGCCCGGATTGTCGATGCGATGTTGACCGACGATGAGAATGGCGTCGCCGGGCTGGATGCCTGTCGATACGCCCGCCAGCCAGAGCGATTTGTCGCCGAATTTCGGATGCCAGCTCAGCGTGGTCTGCACCGGAATGGCGTTCCACTCGACCCGCGCCTCGACCGGCTCGACGGTTTCGAAGGTCTGCGGCAACTCGTCCTGACCGGGCACGCTTTGCACCTTCACGCCGACCGGAATGGTGACCGGGCCGGCCGCCAGCGCCGGACTGCCCGGAACTTCCTGCAAGCTGAATGCGAGCCAGGTCGAGGCGGCGACGCCGGGCGCCAGCTCATAGCCGATCAGCCGGGCCAGTTCGAGGATGGAGCGCCGCTCGGTTGCGGTGCGCAGGAAGTTCTCGTTGGCAATGCGTTCCTGATAGAAGCTCAACACATCCAGCGTGCTGGCCACGGCATCACATAAAGCAATCGTGTAATCGTTGTCCTCGCGCGTGGTCAGGCCTGCCAGCGCTGGCAAGCCCGCACTCGACAGCTTGGCGAGCAGCGATTCCTTGAAGCGGGCGTGGACGCCGACGCGGTAGTTGATCGTGTCCAGTCCGGGTGGATTGTCGATGCGCAGCGGCGTTTCGGCATCGAGGCCAGCGCAGCAGCCGCAGGTGTTCAGCGTCGGGTCGGCCATGGCTATTTGCCTCCGAACAGGTTGAGACGCAGCACGCCGTGTTCCTGGAAATTGGCGTCGTTATCCAGGCGCGGGATTTCCAGACGCGCGAGGCGCATGTAGCCGTCGGCGAGATAGTGTGCGTCGGCGATGCCCTGACGCTGGAAGCGGGTTGCGTTGACTGAAGCGACGCCGGCAACCTGCCGGACCGCCGCGTAGATCTGGCTGAGATAGACGGTCTGGCCGAACGACAGATTGTCCGGATGGAACAGGCCGAGCCGGCCATCCGCCAGCACCCGGTTGCTGAGCACTTCGTACAGGCCCGCGCTCACATCGGCACGGAAATAATTTGGCAGCACGCAGACCAGCAGGTCGATTTCCAGCGACACGTAGACCGGATCGTTGAATTCGGTGTCGTGGCCGGCCATGCGGTAGCGATCGACATGACGGGCGATTTCGCTTTCGAAGCCGGCATCGACCGGCAGGCCGCCGTCGCGGTCCACGGTGACGAACACGGTGTGCCAGCTGCCGGTCCAGCGCAGCGTGGCCGCCGCACGTTGCACGCCGGGGTGGCGTTCGGTGACTTCGGCGTAGTCCTCCGGCGTAACCGCGCGTTCCTGACGGCGGAACGCCTGCGGCGCGTGGCGGCGCACCGTGGCGGCGTCTTCCATATCGACGCCGCCCTGCGCCGGGAGCGGATTCCGGACCGCCAGAATGTCCGGATCGATGTTGACGACATGAGCTATCGCGCCGGCGCCAACATTGCCGGCGCGACCGTTGCCAACCCGGTAGCGGGCAGCGAAGACCATACCGGTTTCCGGGCGACGGCCGTGGGTGTCGTTGCCGAAGCGCAGCCTGGCGCTGCCATCGTGTTCCACCTCGACCACGAATTCGCGCGCGTCGGCATCGCTGTTGAGCAGGTCGCGCTTGGGTTGCCAAGGCTCAGTGAGCACGCCCAGCGTGCTTTCCAGCACGATCTCCGGCAGGGTGTCTTGCATGCGCCAGACCATGGCCGAAGCCGCTGGCGCCGACGGATCGAAAGCCAGTCGCTGACTGGTGGTCACGCCGGCCAGCGAAACTTGCTTGAGCACGGTGCCGGCGAAGGTCAGCGGGCCCTGGGCCAGACCAGGATTGAAGCGGGGCGGGATGGCCATCGGCGCGCCGCCATCGCAGCGGCTGCCGTCGCGGTCGGCCGGATAGGCCAGCCGGGCTGGCGGCACGTCGCCAAGCGCCTCGTCAGTCGGGAGCGTGTAGCCGTGGTCGGCCAGCACCATGTTGCCGCGGGCGACGCTGACGTTGGCAAGGTATCTTTCATCGTGATCGCTGTCGGTCACCGAGCTGATGCAGAGCAGGAACGGCAGGCCGTCTTCGGCCGCCCAGGCAATCTCGGTGATCGCGTCGCCAGTGAGCGGATCGGTCAGCGGCTGGGCCGGGTCGTCCGGCGAGTTGAATTGCACAGTGGTCAATCGCACGACATGGCGATGGGCTGGATCGGCATCGCCAGACTCGCCGGTCGCGGGGCCGAGCACTTCCTCCAACAGCAGGACATCGCCTGCGGACAATGCGGCCTGATGACCGCTGAGCGTGGCGCGGGTGGCGCCTTTGGCCAGGCAGCAGCGCCGGTCGCCCCAGGCGTAGAAGGTCAGTTCGTTGTGGGCCTGATGCAGGACGGCGTCGTGCAGCGGCTCGAAGATCACCGGGCAGGCGCGCAGCGCGGCTTCATCCTCGGGTGTGACCGGCGTCAGGCGCTGCGTGACACCCGCCAGCCGGGTATAGAAGCGGGTTGCCGACTGGCTCAGGACGACATTCGCGGCGTCGGCCGTGAGGTGCAGCCAGACGCGGGCATTGCAGCCATCGTGCAGGTGGTAGTCGACCAGCAGGGCATGGCGGCGTAGCGAGGTGCGCCGGCGTGCGGTTTCGAGATAGGCCTCGGTCGCCACCGCATCCTGGCGGTAGGACAACTGATCGCCGGCATAGGCGACCAGTTCGGCCAGGGTAACGCCCAGGTCGGCGGCGCTGCGTTCGCGCCAGCCGGGCACCAACTGGGTAATGCGGTCGAGGATCAGGCGGCGGAAGCTGGCGTAGTCCTTGGCAAGATAATCGATGACCGGCGCGGGCGTCGGCTCGTCCGGGCAGACGACCACACGCTTGCAGTCGAAATCGCTCGGGCATTCAACCTTGAACGAAAAGGCGATCTCCGCCAGGCGGGGATCGAAACCCGGCGGCGGCGTGTCGTCGAGCGCGGAGCGCACCAGGCGCAAGGTGTAGCTGGAGTGGTCGCCGTAGGCGTATACCCGCACCAGCAAGACATGGTCGGGTTCCGGCAGGGCCGCGTACAGGGCCAGTTCAGCCGCCGACACGCTGGCTGGTGGTGCGGAAGCCGGGGCGATCCACTCGATGCCGATGTCGCGCACGCGCTCGCCGCCTTCGATGCGCACCTGCGCCTTGTTCAATGACGCCGGTACCGGCTTGAGCAGACGGACCAGCAAGGTAAGCTGGCGTAACGTGAACGTGGGCGCATCTTTATCGACGACTTCCAGATAATCGATGCCGTTCAGGGTGGCGTGGGCGTCCACCGCGTTGCGGCGCAATTGGTCGCAGCAGTGGTAGATCATGGCAGCGCCCCTTCCCGGGCGAACTCGGCCACTTGCCCGACACCAGTGCGGCGGATCGCATAGCGGACGATCACGCGCAAGGTCGAGTCGTAGGACTCGATCTCGACGCCTTCCAGTGAAATCAGATTGCCGAGGTATTGCTGCAGGGCGCCTTGGACCAGGAACTGGGTAGTGGCGGCCAGTTCCGGACTGTTGGGTGCGAACACCAGTTGCATCACGCCGCTGCCGAAGTCGGGCCGCATGACCCGCTCGCCCGGCGAGGTGAACAACACCTGTTCGATCAGGCCGCGGATATAGTCTTCCTCACCGGCTTCGGCGCTACGGCCGCGGCCGTCGATCTGGTAGGGACAGCGCAGGTTGTTTGCAGTCATGTCTAACTCCCGATCACACGGGTTTGCGCCATCACCGGCAACAGCGGCGTGCCGTTGGGCGCACACACGGCCTGGCTGTCCATCAAAACCAGCGGCTGGCCGTTAGACATCACCCGCGTCGCCGCCATCACCCATTGCCCGGTGACGCAGGGCACCGGCGAACCGCTGACGTTGAACGGGCAGCCGGCAATGACATACGGCGCAGCCAGGGTCACGGTGGGCTGGCCGCTCACCAGCACGCGCGGATTCGGCGCGGTGGGCGTCGCCGTGCCGCCGTGGGCGCAGAGGACAGAAGCGCCAACATGGAGGAGTGGTCCAGGCATGTTCGTTATTCCTCAAATCACCGTCAAAGCGCCGTTGTTGATCGTCACGGTGGGGCCGATCAGCGTGATCGCCGCGCCCTTGCCGTTCTGGATGTAGATGCCGGTGTCGTTGACGATCAGTATCGCGCCGGTGGCGCTTTTCAGCATGATGCCGCCGGTCGGTCCCGGCAGGTCGGAGATGGTCAGGCCGTTTTGCAGCGGTGTTTGCAGCGTGACCGCCTGCATGCCCGGCGGCGTCATCAGGGCCATGGCCGGAATCTCGGCGGCGCTGCCCCAGAAGCAGCCGGACCAGATCGGATGATCCGGATCGCCCTGCTCGAATTCAACCCAGACGCCGGAGCCGATCATGGGCAGCGCAAACATGCCGTTCTGGATGCCGGCGAAGGGCACGCAGGGCATTGCCCAGGTAAGCGGGATCACGTTCGCCACATCCGGCACCTGCACCTGCAGCCGCCCCTGCTGCATGGGGTCGATGTTGTTCAACACCATGCCGCGATATTTACCGAAGAATTGTTGTCCACTCATACCGGCACCCTCGGCGCAATGGAAATGAGGCCGTTGCGGCTGAGATCGAAACTCTGCTTGAACTCTCCGCGCTTGAGCGTGCTTTTCACGCTGGAAACGAAGTAAAGGCCGTCGTAGGCCACGCCCGCGCCGCGCACCCCGACCAGCCCGCGCGCCCGCAACGGACGGCCGTAGCGCAGCACGTCCAGGTTGCCGGTGGCGGTGACCGAGTCCTGCGACCGCTTTGCCTCGTTGAGGCCGCGCGAGATGGCCTGCATGGGGTTCATGCGCGCTGTGTCCTTGAGCATTGTGATGTTCGACGGCGGCGTTGACAGCAAGCCAAGAGGCGGTTGCAGCGGGTTGAGGTTGGGGATGGGAATCGGGATCGGCACGCGGGTCATCTGGTTTTGAATGAAGACGACCGGCAGCACGCCCTTGGTCGGGTCGAAGCTGAAGCTGAGGTTGTCGACATTGGTCAGCGCATCCATGTCGACATTGAGCACCGGCTGCGGAATGCCGACTTTCATCTCCGGCCCGAAGTAGGCGATGTTAGTGCCGGGCGCCGGACCTGGCTCGATGTAGAAGACATAGCCGACCTGCTCGGCCAGCTGGCGGATGTAGGCGAGATCAGTGCCCTGTTGCGCAGGAATCTTGTCGACCGGAATCGGCACGTCCGGGAACAGCGCCGGGATCACCAGGGGGATCAGGCCGAACGGCGCGTACTTGGCGCACAGCAGCGCCACCCGCGCTTCGATCGGCATGGCCGGGAACGGCAGACCGCTCCAGTCCTGCGTGTCCATCACCTTGGTCAGATCCTCGCCGGTGACCGTGACCGTGCCGGGCTCGCCGTGGCTGCCCGGCTGCACCTGGACGTTGGTCATCACGCCGTCGAACAGCGGCTGCGGCGTGCCGTTCATGGTCACGATCAGCATCACCCGCAAGGCCGGCATGACCGGGCTGGCGTTCTGGGCGCCGGCGATGATGAAGATCGTGTTCAGTTCCGATTTCGAATTGAACTTGAACGTCAGGGTGAAGCCGCCCACCGCACCGGCGGACGTGCGCACCTCGAGTTTGTCGAGCGCGTCCATCACCACCCTCGGCGCCGGGACGGGAACCACCGGACCGATCATCAAAGTGAGCTGGATGCCCTTAGCCAGCATCGTCGCCCCCCGGCACGCCTTCGGGCAGGGTGATGCGGACATAGCGGCCGATCGTGGCGGTCAACTCGGCCGGGTCCATCGCGCCGTTCGCGTCGCAGACTCGCCAGTACTGTTCCGGATCGCCCAGATAGCGCGCGGCCAGATTGTCGATGCGGTCGCCAGAAACCACCTGATGCTCGGCCAGGGTGGCGAAATGCTCCGGCGGCGGCACGAAGCGGCGTTTCAGGTAGGTCACCACGCTGCCGTCCAGGCCCGTGAGTTGCGCGCTGGCGATGCCGTAGTAACGGCTGGTCGGCGGGTACAGCGGCGCGGTCAGGCCGTTGGCCTGCATGAAAGCTTGTACGGGGTCCATCAGCCGATTCCTCCTATGCCGAGCGCGCCGAAGCTGCCCGCCTGCGCCTTGCCGGCGAGCTGCTCCTTAGCTTGCAGATAACTCATGAACAGGCTGCCGCCCTTGTGCGCGAAGCCGAGGTCATCCACCGACAGCACGCGTAGCCCCAGACTGACCTTGGCGACGATGGGATTGAGCACCGGATCGAACGCCTCTTCAGTGATCGAAAACTCGGTCAGTCGCACCGGCACGATGCGGCTCTTGCTCCACACGAACAGCATCAACGGCGCTTCCATCGGCGCGATCTCCAGCGTGCCGGTATTCAGTTGCCGATTCACCTCCAGCAACTGCGCGCTGCTCGGATGCGCCAGCGCTTCCAGCACCGCCAGCTGCGGCTGGATGCCATGCTCGACCGTGACGCGGTTCTGATCCGGAAACTCCAGTTGGTCAGCCGCATCGATGTCCGCCTCGAGCCGGATCGTCTCCACCGCCGGCCCCTTGAAGCGCATCGCCTCGCTGCGATTGCCGGCCTCCCCGCCGGCTGTGCTGACTTGCAGACTGCGCGTCAGCTTCTCTGGGTTGTACTGGAGCGAGATGATGCGCAACACCTTGGCCGATTCCGGATCGATGAGGACCAGGCCGGCCTTGAGGATTTTCGGGGAGTTGGGGTAGGTGGTCATGGCCTGAGTTGCGACTTGATCAAGGACTCGATGTCCGCGGGCAACAATGTCCCGTAGGCACGCTGGTAATTACTTGCAAAGTGTTTCAGCACTAGGTCCGGCGACGGCACGGGCACAAGTGGCTCGGTACGAATGACTCCTGCTGCCCGATATTGCTCAAGCTGAATCTCCACGGGCTCGGCGACACCGCCGAGGACATATCCACGAATCATTAGCAGTGGCCAATCGTCGATCAACGCGAGAGGAAAACGCGGCATTTCCTCAGGCACCTTGGGTTCAGCAGCCACCCCTCCAAGCCGAAGCACAGGATGGCGCCCTATGTGGGACGGCATGTCGAACAAGGTGCGCAATACCCACAACAAGCCTTGGGCCGGTTCGTTAAGGTGGTTGTGGTTTGTCAAACATGACTCGATGTGTTGTAGGGCAATTTCCTTGCCCAGCGGGATCATGGCATTGGTCGCCGCCACGACCACGCCGGGGCGATACGTCGAGAGTTCCAGTGCCGCTGCCGCGTTTAGGAGTTTCTTCGCTTCCGCGCTCATAAACTTGCCTACTTAAGAGGTGAAACACCCGGGAAGCATCTGGCTTCCATCGCTTGCCCAGGACCCATAGGCGCCACGAGAGAGCAAGGGTGCGCCGATTCCCGCAGGGGCGGATGTCGATGACAGCAATATCCCCGCATTGCTGACCTTGCCGGCAGAAAATCCTGATGCGGCCGGGTCCTGTGAAGTCCAATAAACCGTGCCGAGCATCGACATGGTTGCTTGCGAACCCAATGCGCCAAGATTCGGCCTCTCCCATTGATCCCGATTCAACGGACCGATATTGCCGGTGGACGACACATCCCAAGCCTCGTAATACTCCGGGACGGCGCCAACGCTGGCGTTGGTGATCGCCGTGCCATCAGCCCGTGTTCCCGAATAACTATTTTTGATCTTTTGCACGATCCAGCCACTCGTGCCATCCGTCGTCCAATTAATCCACCACTTGAAAAAGCCGTTGTTTCCCCACTCCGGTCCCTTTTCATTACTGGTAGAAATGCTGGTCGCCGCGCCAGCCAACACCCCGCCCGATCGAATGACGCTGCCGGCGATACTTCTTTCATCGACGCCGGTGCGCACGCCTTGCTGCATACTGGAACTCACTGCACTAAAGGGCCGGCTGGGATGAATGCTCATTCGGGATAGGTCATAGCCACGACCGAGAACAGACTGCATCGCAGCGTCCTGGGTTTGCAGGTTCGAGCCTCTTTGACCAGGCTCACTCTTGGATGACAGCGTGCCGGTAAAGTTGATACGGCCAGCCGATAGGGCGGTAGGTTTGGCCTGCTCGGATTTCATTGCGGCTGTCTTGCTCATGGCTTTCCTCCATTGATTAAGATGTGCGCCAGATGGAAACCTAACTGTGTCGAATGCTTATCCTGGGTCAATCGGAATGGCTTCCCCCGAATGCGCGCCTGATTCGTCAGATTGGGCAACCGCTCGCTCAGCTCAGGCTGGCTAAGGCACTCAAGCAATCCTTGACGAATGTCTTCGGCGAGCGTGCCGGCACTTTCGTGACTGAACCCGCTCAACACCAGCCGATCGATGTGCAGCACAACGCGCTTCATAGCCACCCCCGCGTTTCGGCATCGCTGAGCGGCCGTTCGCGCTTGCCGGCTTCGGACTGGGCGGCGCGCAGGATGTGGGCCATGGCGACTGGCCGGCCTTGCTCAGCAGCGAGGAAGGCGGCGTTGAGGGCGATGTTGCGGATGTTGCCGCCGGCCATTTGCAGGCGGCCGAGCTTGGCGTAGTCGAGCCACTCGGTCGGTGTATCGGCGGGGAAAATGCCGCGCCAGATCGCCTCGCGTTCGCCGGCTTCCGGGAAGGGAAAATTCACTACGAAGCGCAGGCGACGATGGAAGGCGGTGTCGAGCGCGGCTTTCTGGTTGCTGGTGAGGATGGCCAGGCCGCGATAGGCCTCCATGCGTTGCAGCAGGTAGCTGACTTCGATGTTGGCGTAGCGGTCGTGGCTGTCCTTGACCTCGCTGCGCTTTCCAAATAGCGCGTCGGCTTCATCGAACAGCAGGATGACGCCGCTGTCCTCGGCGGCGTCGAACACGCGGGCGAGGTTCTTTTCGGTTTCACCGATGTATTTGCTGACCACGGCGGAGAGGTCGATCCGGTACAGGTCCAGATGCAGTTCGTTGGCGAGCACTTCGGCGGCCATGGTCTTGCCGGTGCCGCTTTCGCCGGCGAACAACACCGAGATGCCGAGGCCGCGTGCGCCCTTGGCAGCGAAACCCCAACGCTGATAAACCGTCGGACGGTGGCGCAGGTGGGCGGCGATCTGACGCAGGGTGGTCTTCTGTTGTTCGGGCAGGATCAGGTCTTCCCAGCCGGACGCCGGTTCGATGTGCTGAGCCAGACCGTCGATGCGACGCGCTTCCTGACTGCGGCAGGCTTGCCAGAGCGCGATTTCCGGATCGGCATCGGGTGACTTGCTGCGGACGAAGCCGGCGCCGATGCGCTGGATATCGCGGGCGCTGAGTCTGAACTCGGAAGCAACACCATCCAGTGCGCCCGCCAAACCTTCAGCCTGCGAGCCGAGCGCGTGTTGCCACAGATGCAACTGGTCGCCGCGTTCAGGCTTGTCAATCTGGAAGCGCAAGTCGTGCCGCGTCAGTGCGGCCGGCTCGCGGGCGGCCAGGAAAAGCAGGCCGCCAATCCTTTCTGCGAAGCGCCGCACGGCGGGCGTCGCTGCGCCTTCGCCGCACTCTATCAGCAGTGCGCCATCGAGCAATGAGGTTTCCCGCTCCCACAGCACGGCGAGGGCTTCCAGTTCGCTCGGCGCAGCGGGGATGTCTTCGCCTGCCATCGCGTACAAATTCAAGCCAAGGTGCGCGGCGATCCAGGCGGCGATGTCGCGTTTGCCGTGCTCGTCCCGGCCGGACAACTGGAAGATCGGCAGCGGCGCGCGCGCCTGTTCCAGTGCGGCGACGATGTCCCGCGCCATGGCGACCTGGCTGTCGGCCATTTCGGCCGGCTCGGCCACCTGGCGCATGAGCGGCTGCAAACGCACATCGATGAAATTCACGCCTGCAAGGAAATGCAACACGCGTTCATCGATGCGCAGACGAGCCGTACTCATGGCCGATTCCTCGGCGATTTCGATCAAACGCCACTGGCGCAGCGGCCGGATCGGGGTCAGCGCGCTCCAGTGCGGGTTCGGCAACACGGCCAAGGCCAGGCCGAAGCTCGCCCAGGCGCATGGACCGTTCGCTCCCGCAGCGACGCACAGCGCGGCAAGCTCGCTATCCATCTCGACTCCGGCGGCAAGCAGCAGCACGTCGCGCTCAAATGAAGACAAGCCGAAACGTTCGGTCAAGCTGTCGATGGCCGCCGGTTCGGTCAACTTTACTCGACAGGCCTCCACCTCTTTCTGGGCGGCATCGGCCGGCTCTCCGCGCAGGAGCGCCTTTATCCGCGCCAGCTCCGCCGACAGGTATTGCTGGTTGGCTTCGGTCCAGTTGAGCAGGGGCATGTCGGGCGCGTTCATGTGATGACAATGCGTTTGTTGAGGAACACCGGCGGCGTCGCGGCGCGGTCAATGATCGGACTGTCGATGCCGTCGATGCGCAGGCGAACCAGATGGCCGGGGGCCGCTTCGACCGGGACATCCGGAATCACGAAATCGAGTGACGTCCACGGTCCGGGCCCGGCAGGAGCGACGGGTGCATACTCCTGTTGCCCCAGCACCAGCGCGACGCTCTGCCCGGCGAGTAAGGCCGGACTGAAATTCAGCGTGAAGCTGGCCGTGCCGGCGCCATTGCGCACGACGTTCATCGGCAGTCCGGTGATTTCCGGCGCGAGGGTCATGGCCAGGCGATTGCTGGTGCGCGGGTCAATCTCGGTCGGGCGCACCAGGCTGACGCCGACCCGATACACCCCGGCCGGGAAGTTGGCCGCCTGTGCGATGGGAATGTTGAACGTCACCCGGCCCGCCTCATCGCCGGCCTGCGCCGCCAGGCTTTGCTCGGTTTCGAAACGATCGTTGAAGAACAGCACGGTGCGGCCCGTGCCGTCGAGATGGTGGCCCGTGAGTTCGACGTTCTCGCCTAGCCGGGCGACGAGTTGTCCGCCCAGCGGGACAATGGCTTCCAGGGTCGGCAGTGCGGGGGTCATGCTCGGCTGGACCAGCACGCCTTCATCGTGTGTCGTGCCTGGAATCGGCCGGCCGCGCGTCAGCACCGGCAAGGGCGAACGCACCGGCTCGCTGGCTTCGATGAGAACGACGGTGGCCCGATAGGCCGCGGTCGGCCGCAGGTTGCTCAGCGTGGCCGACCACAGCTTGGACATCTCCTCGGTGTCGAGATATTCCGGCGTGATCTTGACCAGTTCGATCTGATCGGCCAGGCCCGAATCGGCCAAGGCGCGTTCGAGCGGCGTGCCCGGCAACGGCGACGGCGTCAGCGCCGCCTGGATCACTTCACGCGTCAGCACCGGTCTTTCGTGCAGCCACTGCATGGCATAGCCGAGCAGGATTTCGGCATGGAGCTCGCCGGCGCCATAGGCCGACAGCAGGTAGTGCAGATCAAGCGCGAGCGGCGCATTGGACAGCCGCTGACGACCGGAGGCATCGCGTGCGGGCAGGCCTTCGTTGCGCCAGCCGGTATTGGCGCTGACCCGGTGCAGGAACAGGTTCAGCTGGGTTGGCTCGACGCCGCTGGCCGGAACGACGCGATCCGGCGGCAGTGCGCTGACGCCGACCAGGCTGCTCAGGATGCCATTGAGGTTGTGCTCGACGATGCCTTCGTTGAGCAGTTCGCGCAGGGTGGCCGTCACGGCGGCGATGCCATAGGCGGTGGTCATGTCCGGCTCCCGTGGCGTTTGGCCAGGTAATCGTCGAGGGACATCGGCGCGCTGCGGCGCGCTGCGGCCGGCTTGGACGGCGCCGGTTCATGCACGGCCGTGACTTCAATACGACCGATGCTGACGTGAACCTCGGTGGTTTCCTCGACCTGTCCGGCGGGGCGGCGTTCCGGGTTGCCGTTGCTCGCGCTTGCGGCGGGCCGGAACGGCTCGCGCGCCGGTTGCGCCAGCGGCAGCAGCGGTTTGATTTTGGCTAGGGTTTCCAAAGCCGGGGCGCGTGATTCGAGTTGTCCGGAAACCGTTTCCCGATGTGCTTGCGACAGCGACGGCGGCCTGGTCTCGACTTCGCCGGCCGGGCTCGACGCGACGTTTGTATTACGCGGCATGAGCGTTGTTGGCGGCGTGCTTGCCGACCGAGTGACCGAGGCTTCGCTGCGCGCTTCGAGAGCGGCAGGACTGCGAGCCAGCGCAGCAGAATAGTCAGCCTGTTCGGCAGCGCTCGACATGGCCTCGCTACGCTGACTGGGATGGGCGCTGACGCCCTGGCTAGGCTTCTGCCCAGTCTGGGCGGGTTTTGCAGCGGCAAGCATTGGCGAAGCAACATCGGAGTTGGCGACATTCATCACTTCGACCGGCTGCGGCATCTCCTCCGGCAAATCCGGGAGCGGCGCAAAGGGCGCAGTTGAAACCGCTCGCAACGGATGGGCAGCGCCTGTCGCCCGCTCGGCGAGACGTTGCAGGAATCGAGTCATATCCGGCCTCGTCTCATTTCGGGCACCTCATCCTTCGGTCATTTCCAGATAGGCCGCGCGACGACGGGGCGAGAGCGACAGCACTTCGCGTTCAGTCCAGCCGTAGGCGCGTGCCAGGGCATGCACCTGCCCGAGCACACCTCGTGCGTAGGCCTGCACGTCGTCCCACAGCAAGGCGCCGGGATCGAGTACTGCATCCATGTGCCTGCCGCAGGCCGGGCATGCCACATCAAGCCTCAGGTCGGCCAGGGGATCGGCGGCTTCGAGCTGTTCGTCGGCGCGGGCCAGGACCTCGGCAGTCGCGGCATCGCCGTCCGGCCGTTCCAGGCAGCAGGCATCGAGCAGACGCAGGGCGGCGGCTTCGGTATCGAGATCGTAGGCGATGGCTGCCAGATCGCGACTGGCGGGCAGGCGGAACCGGAACCCGTCGACCTTGATATCGGCGCTCGTCTCTTGCTCGCTGGCGCCGGCCGTCAGTTCACCAATATCGAGTGGAATCTCCAGCAGCTCGCCGCAATGTTCGCATTCCACTTGCAGTTCGACGCGCTGGCCGAACAGGGCCGCACGCATTTTCAGCAAGCCGGCGTTGACCACCCCGAGCGGCAACCTGGCGAACCGGTCGGCCGCGATGTCCGGCCGCACCCACGCGCTCAGCAGCAGGGCGCGGTCGATGGGGTGGCGGACCTGGCCTTCCTCCCACAGGCTGAGCAGGTCCGTTTCGCTCGGGATGCGCATGCTCACTCGGGTTCGGTGAAGCGCGGCTCGCTCGGCTCACTGACGGCGTAGTCGCGTTCCCAACCCTCGTTTTCCAGCTTGATGGTCTGGATCGCCACTGCGTTGGCGTTGGCGTCGAGATCCGGCAGGGCCTGATACTCCGACACCCAGCAGCGGAACACCTTGTAGGCCAGGACGAGCTGGCCGGCTTCGTTGTAGACCTCGATGATCAGGTCCTTGCGGAAGTCCTGCAGCGAAACCTCGGCGCCCAGGCCGGAGCCGAAGTTCCAGACCTTGTTGGCCCATTGCTCGAACTCCTTGTCATGGGTGACGCCGCGTTCGAGCGAGATGGCCTCGAACTTGGTACGCCCAGGCGACTTGCGCGAGGTGGAAGGGTCGCCACCTTCTCGATGCTCGACCAGTTCGGTCGAGCGCTTGAGCGCGCCTACCTTGGAGACGCCGGCGACATAGCGGCCATCCCATTTGACGCGGAATTTGAAATTCTTGTAGGGATCGAATCGTTGTGCGTTGACGCTGAACTGTGCCATGTTCGTTCCTCCTAAGCTTCGACTTGGCCAGCCATCTGCTGGATCTTGATGACCACGAATTCGGCCGGCTTGAGCGGCGCGAAGCCGACATGGATGTTAACGATGCCGAGGTTGATGTCGTTCTGGGTCGTCGTCTCGCGGTCGCATTTCACGAAGTAGGCCTCGCGCGGCGAACGGCCCTGGAAGGCACTCTGGCGGAACAGGTTCTGCATGAAGGCGCCGACGTTAAGCCGGATTTGCGCCCACAGCGGCTCGTCGTTCGGTTCGAACACCACCCACTTGGTGCCCCGGTACAGACTCTCCTCGATGAACAGCGCCATGCGTCGCACCGGCACGTATTTCCATTCCGAGCCGCGGTCGTTGTTGCCGGCCAGGGTGCGCGCGCCCCAGACCACGTTGCCGTAGGTCGACATGGTACGCAGGCAGTTGATGGCGAGCGGATTCAGCTGGCCGTTTTCCTGGTCGCTCATGGTGACGGTCAAACCAACCGCGCCGTTGGTGCTGGCCTCGATGCCGGCCGGGGCCTTCCAGACGCCGCGCGAACTGTCGGTGCGGGCATAGATGCCGGCGACGAAACCGCACGGCGGGAAGGCGCGCACCGCGCCCGGCTGGAGCGGATCGGCCGCGCGCACCCAGGGGAAGTAGAAGGCCGAGTTGATCGAATCGGTTCCGGTCAGGTTGGCCAGCGCGGTCGTGGCATTGCTCACCGTCTCGTTCTCGGCGCAATCGACGACCATGAAAGCGCGCCGCTCGCGACAGCGGGTCTGCAAGGTCTGAATCGTCGTCGCGTCGGTGAGGCCCGGCACGCACAGGATGTTGAACAGGTCGATGCGGTCGACGATGCCGCCGGCCGCAAACGCCGCCACCATAGTGGTGCGGAAAGTGCTATTGGACGGCCCGATCGCTAAGCCCACCGTACCCTCGTTGGACGGGTTGTCCAGGTCGGCCGTCGTGGTCGCCGGCGGCGTCGCGCTGGTGGCGTCGACGCTGATGAAATTCGAACGGCCATTGACCATCGCTTCGACAAATCGCGCGTCGCTGGCAGTCATGGACAGGTTCTCGAACGACTCGACCACCGCGTTGTTCGCCGGCTCGTACAGCACGTCAATGCGGAAGCGCGTCGCGTCGTCGGCGCGCCGGGTCAAGCGCACCTTGTAGACATTCGCCCAGTCGCCCGGCGAATTGGCGCTGATCGTCAGGTCGCCGATGGCCGTCGAGGCTGCGACCGCATTTTCAGAGGCAGTTGCCGAATTGGTCATGGCGATGCGCAGCACATAGGCGTCGGCGCCGCCGTTCTCGTAGAACTGCTTCACGCTGTAGCCCAGCATGGAGCGGAAATCGAGCCCGCCGTAGGTGCGCTCGAAATCTGCGAAGCTGGTCAGGCGTACCGCCCGATCAATCGGGCCGCGCGGCGCCCAGCCGATGAACAGCGCGATCGATGTTGCCACGCCCGTGATGGTGCGCACGCCGCTGGGCACTTCTTCGATGTATACGCCGGGATAAGTCAAGGGTACTGTCATGGCAAATCCTCCATACGACTGCATGTTGGCTACATTTTCGAAATCGCTTTGTAGACAAACACGCCAAGGCCACCGACCAACGCCTCCCTAAAATGGCTGCGCCACTGGGGCGCTCATGATCAAGTAAGCGCTGACATATTCGTTGTCTCAGCCATCGGGGGCAAGCTCGCTCATTTGAAATCAATGGGTTGAAAGAATAGCCTTACCCGCCCAGAAACGTGTAACAGAATGTCCAATATTCGTCAAGCGAAGAAGTGGCGTGCCCCAAGAATGAGTGCCAAGGGCTTTCCGGTAGTAGTCCTTGTGTCCCCACGGCACACTTGGCGGATCAATTTTTCGATGACTAGCCAGCCCCTATGCCGCAACGCCGCCGCTTCCGCCACCCGCCTGCTGGATCAGGTTCATACAGTCTGCCGCCGCTGGCATCTCATTTGCGCGACTCGAAGAGCGCTTTAGAGGAGATTTTCGACCTGGTATTTAAGCCAATGGGCGGTCTACACTCGTAAGTTGCCATTCGCTTCAACGTGGCCATAGCTTGCATATGGCATTCCTCGCCTTGCCATGCCGTCGTGCCCCAATGGCCGTTCCCAGCCTGAACCGGCCGGACAGCCTCAGCGGTCGAATGGCTGTTGATGGCC
>DAOMFF010000004.1:0-24197 GCA_035429665.1 Azonexus sp. | reverse complement strand
AAGAGCGTGTACCCGAGCGACAGGCGAAAGCCGGGCAGCGGGCTGAAATTTTTAAAACTTGCCATAACCATTTCCCTGTTGAGAATATTGCGCGGCATGGGCGCCGCTTGCTGCATCGCAGCATCCGATGATCCCAGTGTATGGACGCCGGTTTATAAGTAGAAATACTTAAATTGAAATAGTTAATACGAAAAATATATATAAAAAGGCGAAGGGCTTTCGCCGCTTCGCCCTTGCTGCTTCCGGGAGCGCTTATTTCTTGCCGGACGGGATGTAGATCTGGTCGAACACGCCGCCGTCGGAGAAGTGCACCTTCTGCGCGTTGCGCCAGCCACCGAACGATTTGTCGATGGTCACCAGCCTGATCTTGGCGAACTGCTTGGCGTACTTCGCGGCGACCTTGGCGTCCTGTGGCCGGTAGAAGTTCTTGGCGGCGATTTCCTGGCCTTCCGGCGAATACAGGAATTCGAGATAGGCCTGCGCCACCTTGCGCGTGCCGCGTTTGTCGACGGTCTTGTCGACGACGCTGACCGGCGGTTCGGCGAGGATGGACAGCGACGGCGTGACGATCTCGAACTTGTCGCCGAGTTCCTTGAGCGACAGGTAGGCTTCGTTTTCCCAGGCCAGCAGCACGTCGCCGATGCCGCGCTCGACGAAGGTCGTCGTCGAACCGCGGGCGCCGGAATCGAGCACCTTCACGTTCCTGAAAACCTGGCCGACGAATTCCTTGGCCTTGGCTTCATTGCCGCCCGGCTGTTCCAGCGCGTAGGCCCAGGCCGCCAGGTAGTTCCAGCGGGCACCACCGGAAGTCTTCGGATTCGGCGTGATGATCGAAACGTCCGGCTTCACCAGGTCGTTCCAGTCCTTGATGCCCTTGGGGTTGCCCTTGCGCACCAGGAAGACGATGGTCGAGGTATAGGGCGAGGCGTTGTGCGGCAGGCGTTTCTGCCAGTCGGCCGGGATCAGCCCCTTGTCGGAAATCGCGTCGATGTCGTAGGCCAGCGCCAGCGTCACCACATCGGCGTCGAGGCCGTCGATGACGGCGCGTGCCTGCTTGCCGGAGCCGCCATGCGACTGGTTGACGGTGACGTTGTCGCCGGCCTTGGCCTTCCAGTGTTTGGCGAAAGCCGCGTTGTAGTCCTGATAGAGCTCGCGCGTCGGATCGTAGGAGACGTTGAGCAGGGTCACGTCCGCCGCCAGGGCATTGCCGGCGAGCACGGAAGCGGCGAGCAGGCCGGCGATGATGGATTTGAGTTTCATGGGGACTCCGTTGTGTTGAGGTGAAGCGGAGTCTAGGAAGAGCGGGCTGGCAGCAAAACGAATCATTATTCATTTGCTTATACGTCGATCGCGAAATAGTAATTATCGGGCGCTGATGACGCCACTCACCCCCCGGATTCTTCTCCCGCCTGCTGTATCCGATAGCCGTGCGCCTGCAGCAGACGCACGGCCTGCTCGACGTTCCCGCGCGTCTTTCTGGGCAGTCTTTGCCCTTCAGGTGTCTGCGGTTTCAGTTCACAGCCATGGGCTTGCAGCCAAGCGCTGATCGCCTGCAAGCCTTTCTGTCCGATGCCCTCTGCTTGCTGCAGGCGACGGTAGCCAAGCGCGGCGACTTCGGCCGGGGAAAATTCCGGGCGGTCGAATATCTTGCGCAGGGTGTTCTGTTGCAGGGTCGGCAAGCAGTTCATGGCACGCGCCGCTGCACTGTCCGAACCGTTGCTCGGTTTGTCTGCCATGGATTGGATCTCCGACTCCGGATGGTCATTGGCAAGAAGAGGGCTTGGGCCGGAGATTAGGACGGGTCGACCAGCCTCGCAACGACGATTTGCTGATAACGATATGCCCGATCGGCAAGCCCCGAAGCGATGCCAGGCCCTGCACTTCTTTGCATATGAAAAATAATTCGTTGGTCAGACAGCTTCGATCCTGCACATTCACGGCGATTGAAACCGCCGGCGGCTCGGTTTTGCGCAATCCATACCGGCCAAGGCACATCGACAGGGAGAATCCATGAAACGCCTCTTGCCATTGCTCGGACTGCTGGCTTCCGCCGCGGCCCTTTCCGCCGAGGGGAACGCCCAGGCGTCTACGCCGGCGCCCTTTCCCTATTTCGTCGGCAACTGCTTCAACTGCCACGGAACCGAAGGCCGGGTCAATTCCGCGATCCCGGCAATCGCCGGGCGCGACAAGGCGTATCTGGAAGAAACGCTGAAAGCCTACAAGGCCGGCACCAAGCAGGCCACGATCATGAATCAGTTGGCCAAGGGTTACACCGATGAAGAAATCGCCGTTCTGGCGGATTACTTTTCCCGTCAGAAATAAGGGGCGATGAACATGTCCCTGATCAACAACGACCGCCGCCGCCTGCTTCAGGCCTTCGGCGCCTCCGCCACGCTGGCCGGCGCCTCGCTGCTGCCGGGCAGCGCGTTCGCCGCCCCGAAGAAAGGCAAGAAACTCGGCCGTGTCGTCGTCATCGGCGCCGGCTTCGGCGGCGCCACTGCCGCCAAGTACCTGCGCAAATGGAGCGACAGCGCCATCGAGGTGGCGCTCATCGAGCGCAACAAGGAATTCATCTCCTGCCCGACTTCCAATGAAGTGCTGGCCGGCCATCGCGAGTTCGACACACTTGTCCACAGCTTCGATGGCTTGAAGAAGAACTGGGGGATCAAGGTGGTGCACGCCGCGGTGACCGCGGTCGACCCGGAAAAGCGGACGGTCAAGACCGATCGCGGTGACAGCTTCACCTACGATCACCTGGTCATCTCGCCGGGCATCGATTTCAACTTCGGCGCCGTCGCCGGCTACGACGAAGCGGCCCAGAAGAAGATCCTGCACGCCTGGAAAGCCGGCCCCCAGACCATCGCGCTGCGCAAGCAACTGGTCGACCTGCCCGATGGCGGCACCTTCATTATCTCGATTCCGAAGGCGCCCTACCGCTGCCCGCCCGGGCCCTACGAGCGCGCCAGCCAGGTGGCCAGTTACTTCAAGGCGCACAAGCCGAAGTCGAAGATCCTCATCCTCGACGCCAACGACAAGATCATTTCCAAGACCAAGCTGTTCGCCGACAACTGGGCCAACGACTACAAGGGCATCATCGAGTACCTCCCGAACTGGGAGACGGTCGAAATCAACGCAGAGACGAACATGATCACCAGTGAAATTGGCGACCGCGAACGCGCCGACGTGATCAACCTGATCCCGCCCCAGACGGCCGGCAAGATCGCCCACGATATTGGTGTCGTCAATGCCAACAACCGCTGGGCGACGGTCGACTGGGTGACGCTCGAGTCGACCGCGGTCCAGAAGGTTCACGTCCTCGGCGACGCGACCCTGTCGGCGCCGCTGATGCCCAAATCGGGCCACATGGCCAACCAGCACGGCAAGGCAGCGGCGGCGGCAATCTTCGAAATCCTGTCGGGGCGCGAAGCACGACCGACCCTGATGGCCAACACCTGCTACTCGCTGGTCGACGACCGGCGCGCCATCCACGTCGATTCGGTGCACCGCTGGAACCCCGAGAAGAAGCAGTTGCTGGTGGTCGAAGGTTCGGGCGGCGTCTCGAAGGAACCGTCTGTCGAGGAAGCCTTGTTCGCCCGGGCGTGGGCCAAGAACATCTGGTCCGACATCCTTTCATGAGCAAGCATCGTGGATAGGGTGCTGATCGTCCCCGGACTGCGCAACAGCGGTCCGGACCACTGGCAAAGCTGGCTCGAAAACGTACTGCCCGACACCCGCCGCGTCGTCCAGAGTAACTGGGAGCAGCCCTGCCTGAGCGACTGGGCCGCGCGCGTTCGCGAGGAGATTGATGCGCAAGGCGAGCCAGTATGGGTGGTCGCCCACAGTTTCGGATGCCTTGCCGCAGTGACCGCCGGGCTCGTGCGCGGCGAGCGCATACGCGGGGCGCTTCTCGTGGCGCCTGCCGATCCCGATCGCTTCAGCGAGCCGGCGGCCTTGCTCGAGGAACGACTGGCGTTCCCGAGCGTGGTCGTCGCGAGCGAAAACGATCCGTGGATCGCGACCAACGTCGCCCGGCATTGGGCAAGGTATTGGGGCAGCGATTTCGTCAACGTCGGCGCAGCCGGCCACATCAACGTCGATTCGGGTCACGGACCGTGGCCCGAAGTCCTGCAGTTGCTGGAACGCCTGCGCGTGGGCACATCGCCTGCCGGACCCGTTTCGCAACAGGCCCGCCCGTTAGATGCATTTCGTATATGCATCTGAATATTCGTTCGTTTGCCTCAATATGGGCAGGCCGTACACTCCGGCCATCGTCCCAGCCGGCGAGGGCGCGCGCTATCTGCCTGCCGCAATTCCGCGCTCGCCCCGGCGTTGACCGCAGCATTCCGAGGAAGAGGCGCAGTTGCCTGTCTTGCCGGAAATCCCCGATGATCCGAGTTGCCAGGAACGAATACAATGCAGGCAGGCTGGAGCGACAAGCAGATCAACCTGACCGCCAGGCGGCTGAAGGCGATCGCACAACCGCTCCGCTTGGGCATAGTCTGCCTTCTTGCCCAAGGGGAACGCTCGGTTGGCGAAATCTGTGATGCCCTCGGCACGACACAGCCCAACATCTCCCAGCACCTGAGCATGCTGGCAGACCAGAAAGTCCTGACCTCGAGGAAGGACGCCAACCGGGTCTATTACTCGATCGCGGATGCCCGGCTGCTGCAAGTGATCGAGATGCTCAGGACCACCCACTGCTCTTGAGCGGCTATCTTCTGCCCCGGCGAACCGTCTCCGTGAACAGGAACGGGCCCGCATTCGGACCCGTTCCTGAAGGCATCGACAGGAGATTGCCCTACGCGGCAAGCTTCCCCTTGCCACGCGCCAGGCGACGCAAGACGGCAAGCATGCGGTCGATTTCCTCGCAGGTATTGTAGAACGCCAGCGACGGCCGGACAGTGGCTTCGACACCGAAGCGGCGCAGGATCGGCTGCGCGCAATGGTGGCCGGAGCGCACGGCGATGCCTTCCTCGTTGAGCGCCTTGCCAACCTCTTCCGGGTGATAGCCGTCGAGGACGAACGAGGCCACGCTGGCTTTCTCCGCCGCCGTGCCGATCAGGCGCACGCCGGGAATCGAGGACAGGCCACGCGTCGCATAGACCAGCAGGTCGTGCTCGTAGCGGGCGATGTTCTCGAGGCCGATGCGGTCCACATAATCCAGCGCAGCACCGAGGCCCACCGCGTCGGCGATGTTGCCGGTGCCGGCTTCGAACTTGTTGGGCGGCGGCTGGAACAGCGTGCGCTCGAAGGTGACGTCGGCGATCATGTTGCCGCCGCCCTGCCACGGGGGCATCTTCTCGAGCAGTTCCTTCTTGCCGTAGACGACGCCGATCCCGGTCGGACCGAAGATCTTGTGGCCGGAAAACACGAAGAAGTCCGCGTCCAGCGCCTGCACGTTGACCCGCAGGTGGGACACCGACTGCGCGCCGTCGACCAGGACCATGGCGCCGGCCGCATGGGCCATGTCGATCACCTTCTTGATCGGCGTCACTGTTCCCAGCGCGTTCGAGACCTGCGCCACCGAGACCAGTTTCGTCTTCGGGTTGAGCAACTTCTGGTACTCGTCGAGCAGTAACTGGCCGCTGTCGTCGACCGGGATGACCCGGATCCTGGCGCCGACCTGCCCCGCAAGTTGCTGCCATGGCACGATATTGGCGTGGTGTTCGAGCAGCGAGACGATGATTTCGTCGCCCTCGCCGATGTTCTGCACGCCCCAGGTCTTGGCGACCAGGTTGATGGCTTCCGTCGCACCGCGCACGAAGATGATCTCGTCGGCCGAGCCGGCGCCGAGGAAGCGCTGCACCTTGTTGCGCGCCGCCTCGTAGGCATCGGTCGCCCGCGCCGCCAGTTCATGCGCTGCACGGTGAATGTTGGAATTCTCGTGAGCGTAGAAGTACGAAAGGCGATCGATCACCGACTGTGGCTTCTGCGTCGTCGCTGCGTTGTCGAACCAGACCAGCGGACGGCCATTGACGCGTTCCTGGAGGATCGGGAAATCCCGGCGGACGGCCGCCACATCGAACGGCGGGCGCACCGTCGGACCGATTTGCGGCACCCTGCCGCCGCTGCCGACGCTGTCGAGGAAGTAGAAATTGCCGGTATTGGCCGGGGCGGCGGATTGCTCCACCGGTTGGCGACCGCCGGCGATTTCGTCGAGCAACCCCTTCAACTCACCGTCGCCGGGAAGGCCGAAGGATTTCGCCACGATGCGGTTTTCCGGGTCGGCAGGCGCCGCGCCGGGTTGCGTGTACGGACTGGCCTCGCCGACGAAATAATACGGCGACCCCGGCACGAATCCCGGCAAATGCGATTCGACCGGCGGCTGCGGTGGCGTGACGCTGGGCAGCGCAGGGGCATAGGCCTCCGGCACCCCGAATTCGCTGCCGCCCGACCCGACCGGGTCGGTGCGTTCCGGCACTGCTGAAGCCGCCGGAGCCGCCGGCGCCGTGCCGGATTGCGCATACGGGCTGGCCTCGCCAAGGAAATAATACGCCGAGGCTGGCAACGACCCTTCGACCGGCGGTTGTGGCGGCGGCGTGACGACGGGCAGCGCAGCCGCGTAGGCTTCCGGCACGCCGAATTCGCCACCGGCCGAACCGACCGGGTCGACGCGATCCGGCGCCGCCGGCAACGGCACGATGCTCGGCAACGCGCTGGCGAGGTTGGGGTCAGGGGCCGGCGCGCTGCCCGCGCCGAGCGAAGTCGGCAGCGAGTCGAACGACGGTTCGGGCGAACCCGGCAGTAGCCGGAAGAATTCCGAAGCAAGCCGACCAAGCGTGGCCTCGTCGGGGAGTCTGGGTGCCGAACCGGCGCTCAGCCCCTGGACGCCATTACTTGTAGGTGTCGGGATAGTCATGGTACTTGCCGATCTCCACGTCTTCGAGGACAGCCAGCGCGTCCGGAACCAGGACGGCGAGCGAGCAATACAGCGAAATCAGGTAGGATGCGATGGCGTTACGGTTGATGCCCATGAAGCGCACCGACAGGCCGGGACTCTGCTCGCCGGCGAGGCCGGGCTGGAACAGGCCGACTACGCCCTGGCGACGTTCGCCGACGCGCAACAGCAGGATCTTGGTCTTACCGCCGTCTACCGCAATCTTGTCCGATGGAACGAGCGGAATGCCGCGCCAGGTCACGAACTGGGCGCCGAACAGGGAAACGGTCGGCGGCGGTACGCCACGGCGGGTGCATTCGCGGCCGAAGGCAGCGATCGCCAGCGGGTGGGTCAGGAAGAAGGCGGGCTCCTTCCAGACCTTGGTCAGCAGGTCGTCGAGATCGTCCGGGGTCGGGGCGCCGGTCAGCGTCGAGATGCGCTGCTCGTCGGCGACGTTGGCCAGCAGGCCGTAATCCGGGTTGTTGATCAGTTCGGCTTCCTGGCGCTCCTTGATGGTTTCGATGGTCAGGCGCAACTGTTCCTTGATCTGGTCGTGCGGGCTGCTGTACAGATCGGAAATGCGGGTATGCACGTCGAGGATGGTGGTGACGGCATTCAGGAAGTATTCGCGCGGCTGCTCGTCGTAATCGACGTAGGTCTGCGGCAACTTGGACTCGTCGCGTTGCGAGCAGGCGACGCGGACGTCACGCGGATTCTTGACCGTGTTCAGGCGATAGATACCGGCCTCGACCGGCAGCCATTGCAGCAGGTGGACCAGCCAGCGCGGCGTAATGGTCGACAGTTGCGCCGTGGTCTTGGTCGCATTCGCCAACTGCCGTGCGGCGACATCGCTCAGGGCAGTATTGGCTTCGTGGTTTGTTGCCATGTTGAACTCCTTGGATCAGGAATGAAAATGCTTATAAGAAACTCGACTATCAATTGTCGTGGGCGGCCAGAACCGCTTCAACATGCTATAGCCACCACCGCCACTCCGTCGGCCCTGCCCTCGCAATCGGCAAGCAGGGAAGACAGCTTGAAGCCGAGCGCTTCGGCAAGTTTGGCCGCCGTCGCGAGCGATGGAATGACCTTGCCGCGCTCGACCTCGCCGAGGAAGGAGCGATTGAGGTCGGCCTTCTCGGCCAGCAGTTCCTGCGACCAGCCGCGCCCCTCGCGCAGACTTCGGACGGTCGCCCCGAAGCTGAATATCAGTTCGGTCACTGGGAAATCCGCGCGACGCCACCGGGATCGTGCTGCAGGCTGGCTTGGGAGACGTTGCTGCCGGGCGGTACGCTGCGCGTCAGCCAGACATTACCGCCGATGCTTGAACCACGCCCGATGGTGATGCGCCCGAGGATAGTGGCACCGGCATAAACGACGACTTCGTCCTCGAGGATCGGGTGGCGCGGCCCACCCTTTTGCAGCGCCCCGCCTTCATCCTGCGTAAAGCGCTTGGCACCCAGCGTGACGGCCTGGTAAAGGCGAACGCGCTGGCCGATGATCGTCGTTTCGCCGATGACGACGCCGGTGCCGTGGTCGATGAAGAAGCCGGCACCGATCTGTGCGCCCGGATGGATGTCGATCCCCGTCGCCGAATGGGCTACTTCGGAAACGATGCGGGCGATCAACGGGACCCCGCGCTCATAGAGCGCATGCGCCAGCCGGTAGTAGATCACCGCCTGAATGCCCGGATAGCAGAGCAGCACTTCATCGACGTTGCGCGCCGCCGGATCGCCCAGGTAGGCCGCCTCGACGTCGGTGTCGAGCAGGCCGCGCAGCTCGGGCAACTGGCTGGCAAAATCCTTGACGATCAGCGCGGCTTGTTCCTCGACATCGACGTCGCTTCCCTCCCGGTGCCGATGGTTGTACCCAAGCTCGAGCTGCACCTGCAGGAACAGCCCGTTCAAAGCGCTGTCCAGCGTGTGGCCGACGTAGAAATCCTCGCCCTCCTGGTGCAGTTCCGACGGCCCGAGGCGCATCGGGAACAGGGCGCCGCAGAGGGCGTCGGCGATTTCCTTCAGGGCATCGCGCGACGGGAATTCGCGCACGGCGAACGCCAGGCTGCGCTGCTGCGAGGTGCGCCAGCGCTCGCGCGCCGCCCGCAGTTCGCTGACGATCGCCTTCACTCCCCAGCCGCCGAGGCGCTCGTAGGCCGGTGAGGAATTGCGCACCTGGTAACTCATGCCGGCAACCCGGCCTCGTTGAACAGGCCCTCGAAGAGGATGGAGCTCAGGTAGCGCTCGCCAGAATCCGGCAGCACGACAACGATCGTCTTGCCGGAATTTTCCGGCCTCCGCGCCAGTCGCACGGCAGCCGCCACGGCGGCGCCGCTGGAAATGCCCGAGATAATTCCTTCCTCTTTCGCCAGGCGACGGGCGAAGAGGACCGCATCCTCGTTGCTGACCTGCTCGACGGCATCGACCAGCGACAGGTCGAGCACGGCCGGCACGAAACCGGCGCCGATGCCCTGGATCTTGTGCGGGCCCGGCTGCAACGGCTCGCCGGCGCGGGCCTGGGTCAACACCGGGCTGGCGGTCGGCTCGACGGCCACCGACTGGATCGCCTTGCCCTTGGTCTGCTTGATGTAGCGCGAGACCCCGGTGATTGTGCCGCCGGTACCGATGCCGGAAACCAGGATGTCGATAGCGCCGTCGGTGTCGTCCCAGATTTCCGGCCCGGTGGTCGCTTCATGGATGTCGGGGTTGGCCGGGTTCTTGAATTGCTGGAGAAGGACATACTTGCCTGGGTCGGACGCCGCAATTTCCTCGGCCTTGGCAATGGCGCCGAGCATCCCCCTGGCGCCCTCGGTCAGCACCAGTTTGGCGCCGTAGGCGGTGAGCAGCTTGCGCCGCTCCAGGCTCATCGTTTCGGGCATGGTCAGCGTCAGCGGAATGCCCTTGGCGGCGGCGACGAAGGCCAGCGCGATGCCGGTATTGCCGGAAGTCGGCTCGACCAGTTCCTTACCGGGGCCGAGCTGGCCGCGCTGTTCGGCATCATTGATGAGCGCCGCGCCAATCCGGCACTTGACCGAATAGGCCGGGTTGCGCCCCTCGATCTTGGCCAGCACGGTGGCTCCGGCGCCATCGGTGACGCGGTTGAGCCTGATCAACGGGGTATGGCCGATGGAGTCGGCGTTATCTTTGAACCACTTGGACATGCTGTTTCTCCTCGAATTAATCCTGAACCCACGGCAGGCCGGCATGACGCCAGCCATTGAAGGCGCCGCGCCGCTGCTGCTCGTCGAGATCGCCCTCGAAACCTTCGAGAATGTTGAATACGCTGGTGAACCCGGCCTTGGTCGCCGCCTCGGCGGCGGCGGCCGAGCGCTTGCCGCTCCGACAGAGCAGCAGGATCGCCTCGCCCTTGCCGGCCTTGGCCTCCAGTTCCCGGGTGAAGCGGGGGTTGCGCGACAGCGACAGGCCGGTCATCCAGGCGACGTGTTTCGTTTCCGGCACGTGGCCGACGAACTTGCGCTCCTCGGCGGTGCGCACGTCGACCAGAATGACCTCGCCGCGGGAAAAGAGCGCCCACGCATCGGACGGCGAAACGCTGCCGGCGTAGGGCAGGCCCTCCTGCGCCGCCCGCAAGCGAGCGTTTTCGAGAATCGGCGAGGATGCAACGGCGAACCCCTCAGCGGCAAAGACGGTGGCTGCCACCGAAGGCTTCTGGACATCTGCAACGACATCGGACATCAACGTTCCTTTCGCATCTGGGCAGCCGGCACATCTGCCCGCTGGCACGGGTTGTTGGTGGCACCGCCGCCGAACGGCCAGCGGTGTCTGTAGCCACCAATTTATTCCCCACGCGTCATGCCAAGAACGAATAAAAATTCAGATCGATATAACAATCTGCGTAATAACCTTGTCGGCTATAGCCACCCGGGCCGCGCTCAGAATTTCCAGCCGTAGGCAATGCCGAAAATGTCCTCCGACAGATGGATGTCCGCCTCGCCGCCGCCGTAGGGCACCGGGATCGACCCGGAGCCACTCACCGTCTTCTTGAAGGCGTAGGTATAGGCGACGCTCAGTTCACCGTTCCTGCTCAGGTTCCAGGTCGCCCCGAGACTCAAGTGGTCCTGCACGACACCCGGGGCCAGGATGTTGAGGAAGGTCTGATCTTCGGGGATCGGCCGCGTGGCGTGGCTGTAGCCGGCGCGCAGCGTCCAGTCGGCGATGTCGTAGCTGACGCCCAGCTTGGCGACCGTCACATCCTTCCAGCCGAAGCCGGGGCCGTTCGAGGTGCCGAAGGCATTGCCGGCGAAGACGTTGCCGATCGGGTTGCCGACCGATTTCACGTCGCTGTAGAAGATGCGCTGCACATCCGCGGCCAGAACGAGCGCCGAAGTCGCCTTCCAGGCGATACCGACGCCGAAGTTGGACGGAATGTCGAAGCCGCCTTCCTCGGCGAACAGGCCCTGGTACTTGTCGAACTTTCTGGTCCACGTCTTCGAAGCCCAGGTCGCGCCGACGGTCAGGTCGGGCGTCACTTTGCCGGTATAGCCGAGACGAAAGCCCCAGCCGGTCGCAGAATCGGTGCCGCGATTGGTGAAATTCCCCGGTGACGCGGATGCGACGGCAAACGGCTGGATGCCTTCTGCCTTGAAGCGCTGATAGGCGAAATTGACGGCAAGGCCGAGCGCGTGCTCCTCGGTGATCTTCCAGGCCAGCGAAGGCGAGACGAACAACTGCTCGAGATTGACGCCGGCCGACCCGCTGGCGCCGAAGGCGCGGAAGGGATTGCTGCCGTAATCGGTGTTCATGCCACCGTTGCCATAGACTGCAACGCCGGCAGCGAACTGCGGATTGATCTGCTGCACGTAGCCGATTTCCGGGATGAAGAAATTCCGGGTGTCGTTGCCTTCATAGCTGCCGTTCAGGCCGGCACCGTTGCCGCTGATTTCGGCGCCGCGCGACGGGCGGAACCAGGTCAGGCCGACATCGACACGATTGCCGACGAAAGCCGTGCCGGCCGGATTGGTGGCGGCCGCCAGGCCGTCCTGCGGCAGCGCGATGCCGACGCCGGCGATGCCTTGCGCCTTGACGCCGTAGGCATGGGAAAGATAACCGTTGGTGGCGAGCGCCAGTCCCGGCGCGAGGATCGCCGGCAGGATGGCGGCGTGAATGACTTGGCGAATGCGCATCGGGATCTCCGGATGGTTCCTGTTGTTCGAATGGAGGCGCCAGCCTAAGCAGGCGGCGACGCAAACCCAACGACGCACTTCTTCTTTTCAAATACCCGGAGAGTTGATAGCCATTTGCCGCGGTCGACATATCGAAATCGCCAGAAATTATTTGTCGACCGCGACAAGGCGCTGCAGGATGGCGGGCCACCGCCGGATTTAATCGATAACTTGCCAGGGCGGACGACAAGTACTTACTGGCTAAAGCGTCGCTCGCTCCAGCACTCCCCGGGAGCCGGCCGCGCCGGACTCACAGGGGAGCAAGGAGTATCAGAATGGTCCTGACCCTCGAACTGCCGATCCGCCACACCCGGCCCGATCCTTTGTCCGCCTACGAAAGCCGCTTCGGTGACCTGCCGGCGTGGCTCGATGACGTTGGTGCGGCAGAAGCGCGCGCACTGGCGAGCCAGGCCCTGCGCGGGGGAACGCCTCTGTGCCCCGACGACGACTTTTCGTAAGTGCTCTCAGTCCGTAACGCTGGCCAGCGCGCTGCTCAGCTGGCCGACGCTGCGGCGGCTGAAGACGACGGGCACCGACATGGCGTCGGCCACCCGCCGGATCTTCCGGACCAGTCCGTGGCTGACCTGATCGACCATGACCACCACGACCCGGGTATCGAGCGGAATCGGCCGATGCGCCTCGCTCTGGTTGCGCCCGCTCCAGTGGCGCACCGGCAGGAATCCCTGCTGCGCCAGGACTTCCTTGTACGGCCCGACCCGGTCGCCTCCGACGATCAGCGCTGCCATGATGCATCCTCCGGCTTGTCGATACCGAAAATCCACTCGCCGGCGGCACTGCCCGAGACGACGTGGTTTGTCGACGCAGGCACCGGCCACGGGCATCCCTCGCGCGCGGCATCCTCCAGCCCTTCGACGAAGCGCCGCACCTGCGGCTCGAAGCCCGCCGCATCGATCAGGAAGCCGTCGTGCCCGTGCTCGGAGTCGATTTCGAGAAACTCGCCGCGCGGCAACAGAAAGGCTAGATCCTGCTGGTCGACCGCGACATACAGCGCGTCGCTGGTGATCGAACCGACCAGCACCGGCTGGCCCAGCCGGTTCAGCACGCGCTCGTAGCTTCCGCGGTCGCTGCCGAGATCGTGGGTATCCATGGCATCGATCAGCGCCAGGTAGCTGTTGGCATCGAAGCGTTCGACCAGCGAAGAGCCGTGGTGCCGCAGCCAGCCACGCACGGCGAGCTCTTCCGGGGCCGCCGCGCGGTCGGCAAAAACCTCCCCGCACGACGCCCGCCCGAAACGCTTGTCCAGCGAGATTGGGCTGCGATAGCTGACCATGGCGATCGCCCGCGCGGCAGCCAGGCCGGCCCGCGGCGGGTCGGCCGGATCATAATTGCCGTCGCGGAATTTCGGATCGGCGGCGAGCGCCAGCCGTTGCGCCTCGCTCCATGCCGCGCACCAGGCCGAATGGCGGCCACTGGCGGCGAGGCTGACCACCGCAGCAACCCGTTCCGTGTCGAGCACGGCCCATTCCAGCGCCTACAACCCGCCGAGCGAGCCGCCGATGACGAAGCGGATGCCGCGAATGCCCAGCCGGTCGGCCAGCGCCATCTGCAGGCGCACCTGGTCACGCACCGTGACGCGCGGAAACCGGGCACCCCACAGGCGCCCGTCCGGCGCGGCGCTGGCCGGTCCGGTGGTGCCGTAGCAGCCGCCCAGCACGTTGCTGCAGACGATGAAATATCGTCGGGGGTCAAGTGTTCGGCCCGGGCCGAACAATGCGCCCCACCAGGCGTCGGCATCGGGCGAGCCTGTCAGCGCGTGGCAGACGATCACGGCGTTGTCGGCCGCGGCGTTGAGCTGACCCCAGTTGCGATAGGCGATCTCGACACCCGGCAGTTCGGTGCCCGACTCCAGGAGCAATGGCTGGCCGAGGGCCAGCCACTGAGTTTTTTCCGAGAGCCGGAACGCCGTCATGCGGCGGCTTCGAGGGCCGAGCGGCGCAAGGCGTGCTCGAAGTCGGCCTTGATGTCCTCGATGTGCTCGATGCCGACCGAGACGCGCACCAGGTCGGCACGCACGCCGGCACTCTTCTGCTCGGCGTCGGAAAGCTGCTGGTGCGTCGTCGACGCCGGGTGGATGACCAGCGTCTTGGCATCGCCGACGTTGGCCAGGTGGCTGGCCAGTTGGACGTTGTCGATGAACTTCTGGGCCGCGTTCGAGCCACCCTTGATGCCGAAATTGAGGACGGCGCCGAAGCCGTTCTTCAGGTATTTCTTCGCCTTTGCGTGGTAGGGGCTGTCCTCGAGGCCGTTGTATTCGACCCACGCGACTCGCGGATGCCCCTTCAGCCATTGGGCGAGTCCCAGCGCGTTGTCGACATGGCGCTGGACGCGCAGCGACAGGGTTTCGACGCCCTGGATCAGTTGGAAGGCATTGAACGGCGACAGGCTGGGGCCGAAGTCGCGCAGGCCTTCGACGCGGGCGCGGATGGCGAAGGCGATGTTGCCGAACGGGCCGCCGCTGCCGAACACTTCCCAGAAATTGAGGCCGTGGTAGCCAGGCGCCGGGTCGGTGAACAGCGGGAACTTGCCGTTGCCCCAATCGAACCTGCCGGCATCGACGACGACGCCGCCGATCGAGGTGCCGTGGCCGCCGATCCACTTGGTGGCGGATTGGACGACGATGTCGGCGCCGTGATCGATCGGCTTCGCGATGTAGCCGGCGGCGCCGAACGTGTTGTCAACGACGAGCGGGATGTTGTTCTCATGCGCGATCTTGGCGATGGCCTCGAAATCCGGCACCGAGAAGCTTGGGTTGCCGATG
Source organism: Azonexus sp. (assembly GCA_035429665.1). GTDB lineage: Bacteria > Pseudomonadota > Gammaproteobacteria > Burkholderiales > Rhodocyclaceae > Azonexus. Next base: position 9,365 of record DAOMFF010000004.1, on the reverse strand, counting down.
GTTTCGACATAGAGCGCCTTGGTCCTGGCGTCGATGGCGGCACGGAAGGCTTCCGGCCGGTCGCCATCGACGAACTTGACGTTGATGCCCAGTCGCGGTAGAGCCACCTTGAACTGGTTGTAGGTGCCTCCATAGAGATGGCTGCTGGAGACGATGTTGTCGCCAGCCTGGGCGATGGTGGTGATCGCCAGGAACTGCGCGGCCTGGCCGGAACTGGTGGCGACCGCCGCGACGCCGCCCTCGAGCGCGGCGATGCGCTGCTCGAAGACGTCTGTGGTCGGGTTCATGATGCGCGTGTAGATGTTGCCGAACTCCTTCAGAGCGAACAGCTTGGCGCCGTGGTCGGCGCTGTTGAAGGTGTAGGACGTCGTCTGGTAGATCGGCACGGCGCGGGCGTTGGTGCCCGGCGCCGGCGACTGACCGGCATGGACCTGCAGGGTTTCGTAACGGTAATTGCGCTTGTCGTCGGTGTTGTCGCTCACGGTGGGGCTCCCTTGGCTTCTGTTTGGCTCCGGCAATTGCTTGTTGACCGAAGACTTGATTGAAGAAATCAGTTTGGTGACGAGGCCCATGCTTTTCTTCTCCAGGTTGCTGTTCATCGAGAAAGCCGGCGGCGGCCGGTCGGTGGGCGCAAGTTAGCAAGCAGGAAGTCCGCGCCGAACGAAGAAAAAGCTAGTTTCATATGCCCCCGGGAATGCATAAGGAATGAAGGAATTCATATTTATCGCCTGCTCGCTGTTCATCGAAACTCTGCGCACCCAACCTGCGAAGGAAATTCCATGAAACGCCAGTTCCTCAAGAAGGCGATCGGTATCGCCCTCGGCCTCTCGGTCATCTCCCTGTGTGCCGCGGTCCACGCCGAATACAACCCGAAATTGCTGCGCATCGGCTTCCAGAAGTCAGTCAGCCTGCTCACCCTGCTCAAGGCCGACGGCACGTTGGAGAAGCGCCTCGCCCCGCAGGGCATCGAGGTGAAGTGGGTTGAATTCCCGGCCGGACCGCAACTGCTCGAGGGCCTGAATGTCGGCGCCATCGACTTCAGTTATGTCGGTGAAGCGCCACCGATCTTCGCCCAGGCCGCCGGCGCGAACTTCGTCTACGTCGGCTATGAGGAGCCGGCGCCGCGGGCCGAGGCGCTGATCGTGCAGAAGGATTCGCCAATCCGGAGCGTCGCCGACCTGAAGGGCAAGAAGGTCGGGCTGAACAAGGGTTCGAACGTGCATTACCTGCTGGTCAAGCTGCTCGAGAAACACGGCCTGAAGTACTCGGACATCCAGCCCGTCTTCATCCCGCCCGCCGATGCCCGTGCCGCCTTCGAACGTGGCAGCATCGATGCGTGGGTGATCTGGGATCCGTTCACCGCCGCCGCCCAGCAGCAGGTCGGCGCACGCATCCTGGCCGACGGCACCGGCGTCGTGAACAACTACGCCTTCTTCCTGGCCGAGCGCGATTTCGCCACCAGACGTCCGGACGTGATCAAGGAAGTTTTCACCGTGTTGCAGCAGACCGGCCAGCAGATCAACCAGAACCACAAGGCCGCCGCAACCCGGATCGCTCCGCTGCAAGGGCTTGAGCCGGCGGTCGTCGAGCAGACCATCCGCAACTACAGCAATGTCGTGAGGCCGATCAGCGATCCGGTCATCGATGCGCAGCAGAAGCTCGGCGACACTTTCCACGAACTGAAGCTGATTCCCAAGGCGATAAGGGTCAAGGACGCGACCATCGCCGCCAAGTGAGCGGAAACCGGCCACTCTGGCCGGTCGACCGCGACAGACCGATTGCTGCCTGGAGACACCCGAGATGAACATCACGCAGCGGCTGTGCCGCACCCTGGCCATCGCCAGCCTCGCGCTGGCCGGCCTCGCCCACGCCGGCGGCGATACCGTCGTCTATCACATCAACGAGAACGGCAGCGCCTCGGCGCTGCTGGCCAACGTCCGCAACCACTTGGCGGCGGCGCCGGATACCGGCATCCACGTCGTCAGCCACGGCCGCGGCATCGACTTCCTGCTCAAGGATGCCCGCGATGCCAGCGGCGAGCCCTATGCCGCCAGAGTCAAGCCGCTCGCCGCGCAGGGCGTGCACTTCAAGGTCTGCCGCAATACGCTGAAGGGACGCGGCCTAGGCGACGATGCCGTGGATAGCGGCGCGACCGTCGTCCCTTCCGGCGTCGTCGAGATCGCCCGCCTGCAGACCGAGGAAAAGGCCGCCTACCTCAAGCCCTGAGGTTCCGCAGCTTCTGCCGGGCGGTGGCCGCAGCAATCATCCCGTTGCCACACGCCCTTACCGGGCGGTTTAGCGAGAGCGTTTCTGGTCCTGCATCATCCACGAGAACAGCCAGCTGGCCAGGCTGTAGACGATGGAACCGAACAGGGCGGCGACGAAGCCATCGACGCGGAAACCGCTCAGGATGTCGCCGGCAAACCAGAACATCAGCGCATTGACGACAAACAGGAACAACCCCAGCGTCAGCAAGGTCACCGGCAATGTGAGCAGGATGAAGATCGGACGGATCACCGTATTCACCAGCCCGAGGATCACCACGGCGATCAGGGCGGAGTACAGGGTATCGATGTGCACCCCGGGAACAATGTAAGGCACCAGAAGGAGCGCAACCGCGTTAAACAGCCAGACCAGGAGTAGCTTCATGGGGGTATTCCTTCTTGATCGGACGATGCCGCGATTATAGTAGCGATGCTCGTGGGTCGTCGCCCTCTACCGGTGCCGATCAACCAGAAGATAAAGCCCACCTTCCCGGCCCTCCCGGGAACGTGGGCTTTGTTCAGACGAACTGGCGATCAGTTCTTCTTGCCGCCATTCCACGCCGCATCGGCGACGCGCACCTGCTTCGGCACCAGTTTCAGTTCGAAAAACTTGTCGGCGATCTTCTGCTGTGCGGCCAGCACTTCGCCCGTCACCGGCTTGACGCCATAGCTGTAACGCAGGGCGGCCACCTCGACGATCGGCTCTTCGATGCCGATTTGCGGTGCCAGGAACTTGGCGACTTCCTTCGGATTCTGCTTGCCCCACTGGTCGATCTTGTCGAGTTCCTCAAGCAGGATATGGACAACTTCCGGGTGCTTCTCGGCGAAGGCGCGCGCTGCCAGGTAGAACTGGTGGTTGGCCACCGCGCCCTTGCCGTCGGCGAGAACCCGCGCGCTCAACTGCTTCTCCGCGGCGGCGAGGAAGGGATCCCAGATCGACCATGCAGCGACGCGACCGCTCTCGAATGCCGCCCTGGCATCGGCCGGCGCCAGATAAACCACCTCGACGTCGGAATACTTGAGGCCAGCGTTTTCCAGCAACCTGACCAGCAGGTAGTTGGCATTCGAGCCCTTGGCAACGGCGATTTTCTTGCCCTTGAGTTCGGCGACGCTCCTGATCGGCGAATCCTTGGGTACCAGCAAGGCCTCGGCACCCGGCGCCGCCGGCTCGTTGCCGACATAGACCAGGTCTGCCCCGGCCGCCTGCGCGAAGACCGGCGGCGACTCGCCGACGGTGCCGACGTCGATGCTGCCGACGTTGATCGCTTCGAGCAACGGCGGGCCGAACGGGAACTCGGTCCACTTGACGGCGATGCCTTTCTCGGCGAGCCGCTTGTCCAGCGTGCCGCGTGCTTTCAGAATGACCAGCGTGCCGTATTTCTGGTAGCCGATGCGCAGTTCCTTGAGATTGGACGGGTTGGCCTGAGCATGGGCCGGGGTGGCGAGAATGCCGGTCGCCAGCGCCACGGCGGTTGCGGCCTGGGCAACGACCTTGACGCGCTGGCGCAGCAGGGAAGCGATTGAGTTGGTTCGAGACATGGGTTTTTCTCCTGTTAAAAGGCTTGGTCTTCGCCAAAGGTGACGCGATGCAGCAGGCGGTGCTGGTTGTCGTAGTCCGCCGTCGCGTAATGAACGGTGGCGCGGTTGTCCCAGATGGCGACGGTGTTCGTCTCCCAGCGCAGGCGGGCCTGGAATTCCGGGCGCTGGAACTGGGCGAAAATGAAAGCCAGCAGCGCGTCGCTCTGCTGGCGGGAAAGACCCTTGATGCGGTCGGTGAAGTTGGGATTCACATAGACCAGCTTCCGGCCGGTGACCGGATGGGTGCGGACGACCGGGTGCACCACCGGCAGGTGGTCGGCGCGCGCCTTGCGGTAGATTGCTTCGCCGTTCTCGAGCTGGGCGAAGTAGTTCGGCCAGCCGCTGTGCTCGAAGCTGTGCACCGCCTCGAGCTCTTCCAGATACCGCTGCAGAGATTCGGGCAGCGAATCGTAGACCGCGGTGGCGCTCGCCCACAGCGTGTCGCCACCGGCCGCCGGAATCACATGCGAATACAGGACCGTGCCGGTCGGCGGATTGGCGGAGAAAGTGATGTCGGCATGCCACTGGTCAGTGCCGTAGCGATGGCCGACCGGCCTGGTTTCCAGTACCTCGATGACGCTGTGGCGCTCATGGCGGGGGAAGAACGCCTTGGTCTTGTCGGGGTCGCCGAAGACGCGGGCAAGGTCGATCTGTTGTTCCGGTGTCAGTTGCTGCTGGCGGAAGAAAAGCACCTGAAACTCTACAAGCGCCTTGCGCAATTCCGCACGATCACCCTCATCGCCGATGCAGGCCAGGTCGAAGTCGTGGACGACCGCGCCGATATTCGGCGTGTAGGGTTCAAGGATGAGGTTCTTGTAACCGGGAACGGCATTTTCAAGCTTGGACATGGATGAACTCCTCTAATGAACTTGTCGAGAGTGGAAACAACCCGAACGACAAACTCTAGGGATTCATCCGCCTGCGGCGAAACAATTAATCCTTCATTCGATATGCAACAACGGCTGCCAAGCTAATAACCCGGCCAGTCAAGAAAACGGCATCAACAGCCAAGCATTTTGCTTGGATGCATATAAAAACAAATTGGTTGGAATTGGCAGCGGGCAGTCGATATTCTGGCTTCACGTTGCAGCGCAGCAATTCACCAGGCGCGGCGATGAACCCTTATCGAAACATCAACTCATTGGAGATCAACATGGCCCTTTCCCTTCGCTCAACGCCTGAACACGTCATTGCCGCCCACAACGCGTGGTTCGACACTGTGCTCGCGATTTTCAACAACGCCCTGAACAGCGCAGAAAAGCTTGCGTCTCTCAATATCTCTTCAGCCCGCGCCGCCCTAGAGGATCAGATTTCCGGCGCCAAGAGCCTGCTGGGTGCCAAGGATCTGCAGGAAGCACTGTCCCTGCAGGGCGACCTGGTCCAGCCACAGATCGAGAAAGCCATTGCCTACTCAAGGAGCCTTCACGAAATTTCCTCCGACGTTCAGGAACAGTTGGACAGGCACCTGGAACTGCACCTGTCGGAAGTGAACAAGTCGATCACCGCCGTGCTCGATCTCTATTCGAAGAGTTCACCGGGCCATTCCGAGTTTGCCGTTACCGCCGTCAAGTCGGCCATCTCGGCGGCAAACACGGCATACGGACACGTCAGCAAGGCAGCCCGCCAGGCAGCCACGATCACCCAAGCCAGCGTCGACGCCGCTACCAGTTCTGCGGTGCGCGCGGTGGCTGCAACAACACCGGCGAAAAAGAAGGCAGCTTGATTTCATCCAGGGCGCCCATCGACAAAAAGCCTTGGAGATGACCCGGGGCTTCTTGTCTTTCATCCCGCCTCTTACTGCCTTTCAAGTTGCCGTACTCGTTCCGACATCAGCCATTCATATGCCTCCATCCCGAAAACCATTGCAATCGCGAACGCAGTGGCCGGGAGGTAGCCTGCGCCCACACCGACCAGGGCCGGGCCGGGACAGAAGCCCGAAAGCCCCCAGCCAATGCCGAAGATGATGCTGCCAACCAGCAGCGGCGAATCGATCGGCCCCTTCGTCTCAGGCAAGACTGGCATTCCCAGCCAGGTTGCTCCTTGGCGACGCGCCAGCGCATAGGCCGGCGCGGCGACGCCGATTGCCCCTCCCATCACCAGCGCCAGCGACGGATCCCAGTTTCCGCCAATGTCGAGAAAGGCCAGCACCTTCGCCGGATCGGTCATGCCGGCCAGAATCAGGCCGACGCCGAAAGTCACGCCAAGTAGCAGCGAAATCAGCAAGGTCATGTCAGGCTCCGATCACGTGGCGGCTGACGAAGACGGTCGCCATGCCTGCGCCCATGAAACACAGGACGGCGACCAGCGAACGCCGCGAGAAACTGGCCAGGCCGCACACGCCATGCCCACTGGTGCAGCCGTTGGCCAGACGGGTTCCGAATCCGACCAGCAAGCCCGCGACAACGAGAACCGCACACCCTTGGGGCGCATCGATCGTATGCGCTGACAACGGCAACCCGCCAGGGCTTACGGCTGCCCACAGGCCGGGCGCTAGGAGCAAACCGAATATAAAGGCCGGGCGCCAGCCGTCTCCTGCAGCTTGCTCGCACAACAGGCTGCCGAGAATGCCGCTGATGCCGGCAATCCGGCCAAGCGCCAGGTACAGCAGCGCGGCCACCAGGCCGATCAGGCTGCCCCCGGCCAGAGCCGGCCACGGTGTGAAACTTGTCCAGTCGATAGTCATGTCATTCGCGCTCCAACACGGGCGTAATCCGTCAGTTCCGGAAACGCCTGCGACACTATCAACTGGAGGCGGCAACCTGAAACGACGAATCTCTTATATGAATATGAAAGTCGTCGAACAGAAAACAAAAGGATAGATTCGTTTCAAAGGATTAATGGAAGGATTAAATTCACGATCTGCGCGAACGCGGCATTTCACTCAATTTCAGCAAACACCCTGCAACCCTGGAGCCTATATCAAGGAGACCCTACATGCCCCTCAGCGACCTGATCAGAACACTAAACGTGCCCTCCGGCTCACTGCCCGGCCACTACGCCCGCTCGGGGCTGGATCAACCGTTTGTCGCGGTCGACGGCCGGGTTTTCCTGCATTATGCGAACCTTCGCCTTGAGTCGCATTTCCTTCCCATTGCCGAAACCAGGAGCGGCAAGACCCATGGTCACGCCGCATCCTTGCAGGTCTTCGGACTTTCCAACCGGCAGCCAATCGCGCCCGAAGCCGTCTTCGTGTTACCGACGGACGACGCCGAGTTCATCTACCTGGACCGCCTGGTGCGCACCCTCCACGCACTGAACTATCTGACGCGTCCAAACCGTGGCAATCTGCTATTGCAAGTCCATGCCCGCCACGTGATGAGCGTTCCCGCCGACCACGGCCTGGCTTTGGAGGAAATCCTGCGGCCTTGCGGCCTGCTCCCGGAACAGATCACGCTGGAAATCGATATCGCGGGTGTCGAGGACCTCGCCCATCTGATCAGGGCAGTCGCCAGCTACCGCTCGCGCGGGTATGGCATAGCAATCAGCCACTTCGGACGCCGCCAGATCGATTTCGGCATTCTCCGCGAACTGCAGCCCGACATCGTCAAACTCGACAGCCTGCTGGTGTCTTCCACCCGGCCGCTCAAACCCGTCATCGAGGCGCTACACGAACTGCCGGCGCAGGTACTGATCGAAGGGATCGACACGGCTGCGATGCGCAAGGGCGCATCGGCCAGGAACATCGATCTGCTGCAGGCCCATGCGCCGCTGCGCAGGCTGCTCCATGCCGTTCCCGTGGCGCCGGCCAGCAATTCCATCCGTATCAGGAGCGCCGCCTGAGATAGCGCGGTCAACCGCCAAAAGATGCAAAAAAGGCAAGGATGAAACCTTGCCTTTTTCATTTGTTCGCTGCGTTTATTTCTTTTCCGGTACCGCGGCGGAGGTGGTCTCGCTAACCTTCGGAGCTTCTGCCGGCTTCGCCTCTTCGGCGGGCTTGGCTGCCTCGACCGGCTTGGCGGCATCGGGAGCGGCGGCCGGTGCTGCCGCAGTGGGTGCCGGTGCGGGTGAGGCGGCAGGCGCCGGGGCGTCGTCTTTTTTTCCCGCATGCGGACAATGCGACAGCAAGCATGGCGGCAATTAGAAATGAATTTTTCATTGCTGGTTTCCTTTTGATTTAGAAAGTCGGACTTCCGATACGGAAGCCACATTTGAATTTTATATTCCGGCTGGCGCCGAAGATTATTCTCGCTTCGACTGATTTTCTATATGTTTATTTTTGAATGAATCCCGATCCGACGTTGATTCGACGTTCAGGCAGTCGCCGTCGCCAGGACCACCTCGTTGGACTTGAAAGTGGCCAACACCTCGGCCCCCAGTTCCAATGGCTGCTCGGCCAGCGAGCGCGTCAGCACCGTCGCGGCAACCTCGCCGGCCTCGGTCAGGATCTCGACTTCCGAGAGGACGTCGTCAACCAGGATGTCGATCACCGTTCCGCGAATCTGATTGCGGCTGTTGATCGCCTCGACGGTCATCAGGCGCTTCAGCACCCGGCCCTCGAGGCGGGCAAAGTGCGATTCGCCATGCTCGCGCGGGCGGGCCAGTTGCACGGTTTCGTCGAGCGTGATCCGGCCGTCCTCGATCAGCAGGATGCGATCGGCCAGCGCCACCGCCTCGGATACGTCGTGCGTGACGAGCACGGCGGTGAATTGGTGCTGGCGCCAGATCTGCTCGATCAGGCGCCGCATCTCGATGCGGGTCAATGCGTCGAGCGCCCCCAGCGGCTCGTCGAGCAGCAACAGGCGCGGCCGGTGGATCAGCGCCCGCGCCAGCGCCACCCGCTGCCGTTCCCCGCCCGACAGGCGGTTGGGCCATTCGTCGGCGCGGTCGGCCAGCCCGACCTGGGCCAGTACGGCGAGCGCCCGTTCGCGAATTTCCGTTTTCGACCCCGCCAAACCCAAGGCGACGTTCTGGATCACCGTGCGCCAGGGCAGGAGCCGCGCATCCTGGAACATCATCCGGACGTCGTCGATCAGATCGCGCTTCTCGCGTCCGTCGAGCCGGATATTGCCGCCCGATGGGTCGTCGAGACCTGCCAGCAGGCGCAGCAAGGTACTCTTGCCGCAGCCGCTGCGCCCGACAATCGCGACGAATTGCCCGCCGTCGATATCGAGGTCGAGGCCATGCAGGACCTCTCGCTCGCCGAAGCGCTTGGCGAGCCGACTGATGCTGATCCGCAGGCCATGCGCATCGTCAGCGGCCACCCTGACCCGATTGAGTTCCGAAGTATTGATAATCATATGCCGCTCCCGTAGGCCGTGTTCCATTTGAGCCAGCGCCGCTCCAGCAGGCGAGCAGCGACGTCGGCGAGCGTGCCGAGCAACGCATAGAGCAGGATGCCGAGCAGCACGACATCGGTTTGCAGGAATTCCCGGGCGTTCATGGTCATATAGCCGATGCCGGCTTGCGCCGAAATCGTTTCGGCGACGATCAGGATCACCCACATGAAACCGAGCGCGTAGCGCACGCCAACCAGGATCGACGACAGCGCGCCGGGCAGGATCACCTCGCGATACAGCGGCCAGC
>DAOMFF010000003.1:6950-25220 GCA_035429665.1 Azonexus sp. | reverse complement strand
CCTTCGGCATGCTCAACCCGGTCGTCGCCGGCGCGGCGATGGCCATGAGTTCGGTGTCGGTGGTGTCGAATTCCCTGTTGCTGAAGCGCTGGCGTCCGCAGGGCCGCTAGGCGCTCGAGGGGGTTGTCTGGAAGAAAACGAAAAACTGTCGTTCTACGAGGCGCTGCTCGACAGCATCGCGCGTGTGGTTTATCGCCTGAATTTCGAGTCGGGCCGCTTCGAATACATTTCGACGGCAGCGACACTCCTGTTCGGGGCAGATATCGAGACCGTGCGCCAGGGGGGCATGGAATGGGTCGGCCGACACATGATGCCGGGCGACTACGAAGCGGTTCTGGCGCGGATCGCGGAAACGGCCGCAAGCCGCCCCGGGGAGCGGGTGTCGCTGGCCGTCAATTATCGTGTGGTCGATGCCGGGGGGAGGGTGCGGCATTGTCATGACTCGATGGTGATCGAGGCCGATGCCGCCGGCAGACCGCGCGTCGCATTGGGTGTCTCGATCGATGTCAGCAGGCGCATCGCGGCCGAAGTCGCCATGCGCGAAAAGGAGGCGCAGTTCCGGGCGACGATGGAAGCCGCGCAGGTCGGCATCTTCGTCCTGCAGGACGGCGTGTTCCGTTACGTCAATCCGTTTCTGGTCAACCTGATCGGCTACGCGGAGGACGAACTGGTCAACCGTCTGGGGCCGCAGGATCTGATCATTCCCGAGCAGCGCGCAATTGTCCTCGATCAGATGCAGCGACGCGCCGCCGGCGAGCAGGGCAAGCCCTACGAGTTGACGGGGCTGCGCAAGGACGGGACGACGGTGCCGGTCATGATCCTCGGCTCGCCGGCGACCTACGAGGGACAGCCGGCCTCGGTCGGTACCCTGCTCGACATTTCGGCGCAGAAGGAAGCCGAGCAGCGGGCGCGCGAACTGGCCGATTTCGATCCACTGACCGGGCTGCCGAACCGCCGGCTGCTGCGCGACCGCTGCAAGCAGCTTCTGGCGGCGGCCGAGCGCGACGGTTCGGAGATGGCGCTGATCTTCCTCGATCTTGATCATTTCAAGCGGGTCAACGACTCGCTTGGCCACAGCGTCGGCGATGAACTGCTTTGTGCCGTGGCCCAGCGCCTGTCGACCGCGTTGCGCAAGGTCGATACGCTGGCCCGCCTGGGCGGCGACGAATTCATCATCGCCTTGCCTGGCGTGCGTGCCGCCGGCGCCGCCGAGGTTGCATGCCGTCTGATCGATGTCTGTGCGGCCCCGTTCTCGCTGGGCGGGCACGAGTTGACCATCAGTCCGTCGCTGGGCATCAGTCTCTATCCTGTCGATGGTACGGACTTCGAAGCCTTGCTGCGCAATGCCGATGCCGCGATGTACAAGGCCAAGGATGCGGGGCGCAACGCCTTCCGCTTCTATTCGAGCGAGATGAACGTCGCGACGCTCAAGCATCTGCTGATGGAGAGCGGTCTGCGCCGCGGCCTCGGCGCCCGCGAATTCGTCCTGCATTATCAGCCGCTGGTGCACGAGACCGGCGGCATCATCGGCGTCGAGGCGCTGATCCGCTGGCAGAACCCGGAGACCGGGTTGGTGCCGCCGGACCAGTTCATCCACGTCGCCGAGGACATCGGGCTGATCAACCCCATCGGCGATTGGGTGCTGCGCGAAGCCTGCCGGCAGGTGCGTGCCTGGCAGGATGCCGGTTTGCCACAGCTGTTCGTGGCGGTCAATGTATCGCCGATCCAGTTCCGTCAGGCCGGCTTCGTTGACACGGTTGCCAGGGCACTCTCCGCGTCGGGACTGGACGCGCGCTACCTGGAACTGGAGTTGACCGAGCGTACCGTGATGAACGATGCCGAACAGAACCTCGGCACGCTGTCGGCGCTCAACGACATGGGGATCGAACTGGCGCTCGACGATTTCGGCACAGGCTATTCGTCACTCGCGTATCTCAAGCGCATTCCCGTTGGCAAGCTCAAGATCGACCGCTCGTTCGTCAGGGATCTGGAGGTCGACCCGGATGACCGCGCCATCGCCTCGACCATCCTCAGCATGGGCCGCAGCCTGCGCCTCAAGGTGCTGGCCGAGGGCGTCGAGACCGCCGAACAATACGAGATACTGCGCGGCATGGGCTGCGAAATGGTGCAGGGCTACTATTTCAGCCGCCCGCTGCCGCCGGAGCAGTTTGTCGCATTTCTCGAGCAGCAGGGTTTGATCGGCAGGAAAGGGTAGGGTATGGAATCGAGCGTCATCAAGGTCGGTGGCATGAGCTGCCAGGGTTGCGTCAGGAATATCACGGGTGTCCTCACCGCCCTGCCGGGGGTGGCGACGGCGGAAGTCTCGCTCGAAGCTGCCGAGGCGCGGGTATCCTTCGATCCGCAGATCGTTGCGCGCGGCGCGCTGGTCGCGGCGATCGAAGACGCGGGGTTCGATGCCGAGTGAGTTAAACTCGCTCCACAACATCAATACCAGAGAAGCGCCGTGCCGGAAGAAAAGATCAGACTGACCCAGCTAACTCACGGCGGTGGCGGCGGCTGCAAGGTTGCCCCGGATATCCTGCGCAAGATCCTCGGCGGCATCAAGCCGGGCATCATTCCACCGCAATTGCTGATCGGCAGGGAGAATGGCGACGATGCGGCGGTTTACCAGATCGGTGAACACCAGGCGATCGTCGCCACCACCGGCTTCTTCACGCCGATCGTAGACGACCCGTTCGATTTTGGCCGGGTGGCGGCGACCAATGCGATGTCGAACATCTACGCCATGGGCGCCACGCCGCTGTTCGCGCTGGCGCTGGTCGGGATGCCGGTCAGCGTGCTCCCGCTCGAAGCGATCGCCAGAATCCTCGAGGGCGGCGAGTCGGTCTGCCGGAAGGTTGGCATTCCGGTCGCCGGCGGGCATACGATTGATTCGCTCGAACCGATCTACGGGCTGGTCGTGATCGGGCTGGTGGATCCGGCCCGCCTCAAGCGTAATTCGGCGGCCCGGCCCGGTGATCGGCTGATCCTCGGCAAGCAACTCGGGATCGGCATCTACAGCACGGCACTGAAACGGGGCGACTTGAGCGCCAGCGATTACGAGGCCATGATCACCAGCGCCACCCAGCTCAACACCCCGGGAGCGGTTCTGGCGTGCCTCGACGGCGTCCATGCGGTCACCGACGTCGCCGGGTCCGGTCTGCTCGGCCACCTGATCGGGGTGTGCAGGCGCAGCGGGGTGGGAGCACACGTCCGTTTTGCGGCACTACCGTTGCTTGCGCAAGCGCTGGCGTTTGCCGAAGCCGGTTACGTGGGGGGCGCCTCGCGGCGCAACTGGGGAAGCTATGGCGAGGACGTGACGCTTGCCGAAGGCATCGGTGGCAAGGAGAGGGCGGTGCTGACCGATCCGCAGACATCGGGCGGGCTGCTGGTTTCGTGTTCGCCGGATACGGTCACCGAAGTGCTGTCGATGTTCCTGCAGCAGGGCTTTTCGCACGTTTCGGTGATCGGCGAGGTCGTCGCGGGCGAGCCTGCCGTCGCGGTTTCCTGATCGGGGAGGGTTCGCCATGAGTATTTTCCGGGTTGCGCTGCGCTTTGTGATCCTCCTGCTGGCCGCGCTGGTTTCAGGCACGGTGGTGGCCAAAACCGAGGGAGCGTCGGAAGCGATGTTGACCATCGCCAATCGCGATATCACCACGTTGCGAATGACGATGCTGGGGGCCCCGCCAGAGCTTCGCGTCAAGCGCATCCACGAACGCCTGCGGCAAATGGACGAGCGCGAATTGTCCAAGCCGATTGCGCGTTCGCACCTGACCGTCGAAGGCCTGAAGGGTGTTGCCTACTCCATCGGCGAGCGGACCATTTTCGTTCTCTATGAAGCCGACCTCGATCCGGAAGAGAAGCTCAGCCTCGAAGATGCCTCGCAGCAGGTCGGCCAGCGTTTCGAAAAGGCCATCGCTGCCCTGATCGAACAGGGGCACGGTCCAGTCCTGGCCAAGGGGTTGCTCTTTTCCGTTTTGGCCACCGCGCTGATGCTGGCGCTGCTGTGGGCGATCCGGAAAGCCACGACTTACGTTCTCACCCACTTGGAGGCACGGGTCCTGGCGGCGAACGAGAACACCAAACTGCGCTGGGCCGCCCATGGCTGGCTGCTGGTCAAGCGGGTCGCACAGTTGCTCCTGTTGCTGCTCTGGGTATCGGTCGCCTACCTGTGGTTCACCTACGTGCTGGCCAACTTCCCGCTGACCCAGCCGCTGGCCGAGCGCCTGTCCGGCTTTCTAGTGAACATGCTGGAGGGATTCGGCGAAGGACTGGTCACTGCGGTACCCGGGCTGCTGTCGGTCGGCGTCATCCTGTTCATCACCAAGGCGGCCAACGATGTCGCCGGCAACGTCTTCGAGAATGTCTATCAGGGGCGCTCGCTGATTCCCGGGGTGCATCGGGATACGGCGCATGCCACGCGGCGGCTGCTCGGCGTCCTGATCTGGGCGGTCGGCATCGCCATCGCGTATCCCTACCTGCCGGTTGCCGACAGCGAAGCGTTCAAGGGCCTGTCGGTGATGTTCGGCTTCATGCTGACGCTGGGCTCGGCCGGTATCGTTACGCAATTGATGAGCGGACTGGTGCTGATCTATTCGCGGGCACTCAATGTTGGCGACTTCGTCAGCATCGGCGAGGTGACCGGCGTGGTCAAGGAAATGAGCGCCCTGTCGACCAAGGTCATCAACATGCGCAACGAGGAAGTGACGATTCCCAACGCGGTGCTGGTCAGCAATCCGATCAAGAACTTCACCGGGGCCGCCGGCGAGCGCGGTGCGCTGGTCTCGACGACGGTGACCATCGGCTACGACACGCCGTGGCGCCAGGTGCACGCGATGCTGATCAATGCCGCCGAGCGGACGCCGGGCTTGCGCGGGCAGCCCAAGCCCTTCGTCATGCAGAAGGCGCTGCAGGATTTCTACGTCGAATACGAACTCTACGCCTACGTCGATCGTCCGCTCGAGCGCATACAGATCCTTTCCGAACTGCACTCGCAGATCCAGGACCAGTTCAATGCCTACGGCGTCCAGATCATGTCGCCGCACTTTGTTCTGCAGCCCAGGAGCAACGTCGTGGTGAACAAGGACGACTGGTTCGTCGCGCCGGCAGAGCCGCCCGCTGCGGAGAAGTCCTAGCAGCCGTTCCCGCGGAATAGTACGGCCAGCGTGCCGGTGAGCGCTAGAATTAGCCCTTGTCCGATCAACTCACCCTGCAGATTCGAGGAGAACAAGCCAATGTCCGGTCATGGATTTCACGTACACGGTCCGCACGATCACGAAGTCGAACACGTTACCCAGCATGGCGGCGACAGTTTCACCGCGCGGCTGGCGGTGCTGACCGCCGTCCTGTCAACCATCGGCGCCATCTTCGGCTACATGGGCGGCCATTCGCAGAATGCAGCACTGCTCTACAAGAACGAGGCGGCGATCCAGAAGACGGCGGCTTCAAACCAGTGGAACTATTATCAGGCCAAGAGCAACAAGCAGAATCTGGCCGAACTGTCGATCACGCTGACCAGCGGCGAAGTGCAGGAAAGGTACCGGCAGGAAGTCGAGCGCTACAAGCAGGAAAAAACGGAAATCAGGACGGAAGCGGACAAACTGGAAGCGGTTGCCAGGGAAGCCGACAAGAAGAGCGAGGCCGAGATGCATGTCCATGAACGCTGGGCGCTCGCCACCACGCTGCTGCAGATCGCCATTGCGCTGTCGGCCATCACGTTGCTGACGCGCAAGCGCTGGCTGCTGGTCGGCGTCTTCGGTGCAACCGGCCTCGGCTTGCTGGCGGGTGTCATGGGTTTTCTGCACCTCTGAGTGCGCGTGCGCTCTACCCATTTTTTCCGGCGCGCCGCCGCCGGGGTGGTTTTGGCCCTTCTGGCGGCGTCGACCGCAACCGGCGAATCCTGCCGCATCGCCTACGATATGGGTTCGTCGGGAATCCGGGCGGGCGCTTCCGGCAGTGCCCTGACGACACAGGTGGGCATCGATTATCTCGACCCGCTGTGGGCGGGTCGCGGGCTCGAGGAAACGGTCGCACCGACGATTGCCGCATTGAACGATCTCCCGCGCGAGGCCGGCTTTCCCGCCGACTGCGCACGTGTCGGCGGCGGCTTCTCGGCCTGGCGGCTGGCCCTGGAGCAGGACGCGGAGCAACTGGCGGCCGTCCTTGCCCGCATTCACGCTGCCAGCGCGGTCGCCGTGCTGGTCATTCCGCAGTTGCAGGAGGGCGCCTACGGCTATACCGGCGCCCGCCAGTTGCTAGACGAGCGGCTGACCACCAGCCATGTGCTCGACATCGGCGGCGGCAGCCTGCAGATCGCCGGCGAGCGCAGCGCCTGGGGCGAGATGCTCGGCCAGAAGGCCTGGCATCGCCGGCTATGCCAGGAAATTCGCAATTCGGAATCGGCGCCCTGTGAACTGCAGCCGATGACCGGCGCCGAACTCGCCACGGCGCGCTCCCTGCTGGCGGAACTGCTCGGTGGCGTCGCGGCGGCGCTGCCGGGACCGGTGACCCTGACGGCGATCAGCCGTCCGGTGAGCCGTAGCGTTGCCCCGGCGGTTGCCCGTCTGGTGCCGGCGGGCGCCGGCGCCGATGTTCTGCAGCGTCCGGCCATCAGCGCGGCGATCGGCCGGATCGCCGGCTTGACGAGCAGCGAAACCATGGTCGCGACGGCCACTTCGCGTGACCATGTCGCTTATCTGCTGAGCACCATGCTGCTGGTCGAGGGTGTGTTGCTGGCGACCGGCAGCGAGTCGCTGCAGGTAGCCGAGATCGATTTGACTAATCTGCCCGGACTGCTCGCCGACGACCGGGCGTTCGCCTGGGGGCAGCGCCATGGCTGCTACCTGGCGCGGCTGCATACGCTGGGCCTCGGCGCCTACGCCAGCGATCCGGCGACCTGCCCCTGATCGGAGGAGTGTCGGGCTGCGTCACATGTAGCGACGCGCCAGGTATTTTCGCATTTCCTCCAGCACGGCGAAGGCGAGGGCGAGAACGACCATCAATCCCCAGGCGGCCGGCGCGAACGCCTGGGTGGCAAAGATTTCGTTCCCCGGCGGCGTGTACACGATCGCCAGGATCAGCGCGAGTTCGGCGCCGAGGCCGAGCAGCAGAAGCGGATTCTGCGTCAGCGGAAAATCGATGGCGGCGACGCGGGGGTGACGGCAGAGAAAGACATTGACCATCTGGGCGACGACGATTGCCGCGAGGCAGGCGGTGGTCGCCTGCCGATACAGCGGATCAACGGTGGCGAGGAATTCGCCATATTGCCAGCCGCCGAGGTCGAGGACGAAGAAGAACACCGTGAGCGCCACCGCGGCTTGGAGCGGGCCGAGCCAGAGATAGGCGCGCGCCAGCAGCGGCCACGACAGCAGGCGTTCATGGGGGGGTCGCGGCGGCTGGCGCATCAGGCCGGGGTCGGGACGTTCGGCGCCCAGCGCCAGCGCCGGCAGCATGTCGGTGCCGAGATCGACGGCGAGAATCTGGATGATGGTCAGCGGCAGCGGAATCCTGAACAGGACGAAGGCCAGGTAGGGAATCAGTTCGGGGATGTTCGAGGTCAGGATGTAGGTCAGGAACTTGCGGATGTTCTCGAACACCGCCCGCCCCTCCTCGACCGCATTGACGATGCTGGCGAAATTGTCGTCGAGCAGGATCATGTCGGCCGCCGCCTTGGCCACGTCGGTTCCGGAAATCCCCATGGCGATGCCGATATGCGCGCTCTTCAAGGCTGGCGCATCGTTCACCCCGTCACCGGTGACGGCGACGATTTCGCCCTTGTTCCGCAGCGCATTGACCACCAGCATCTTCTGCTCGGCGGTGACCCGGGCGAACAGGATTTCCGGGCTGTCCAGGGCGATCTGCAGTTGCGCCGGACTCAGTTTGCGAACCGCGTCGCCGAGTAGCACGGTCGGCTGCGCGCTGCTGACCAGCCCGATTTCGCGGGCGATGGCGAGGGCGGTATGCGGATGGTCGCCGGTCACCATGATGACCTTGATGCCGGCCGAGCGGCAGCGCGCCATGGCCTCAGGCACCTCGGGCCGTGGCGGGTCGTGGAGGCCGATCAGGCCGGAAAACACCAGTTCCCGCTCTGCGGGGATGTCGTCCGGTGCCGGCTTGCGGTATGCGAAGGCCAGCACCCGCAGCCCTGAATCAGCCATCGCCTCCTGCGCCCCGGCGACCTGCTGCCGACCCTCGTCGTCGAGCGGGATTGCCCTGCCGTCATGGTCGACCAGCGTACACAACTGCAGAACGACTTCGGGCGCTCCCTTGCAATACAGCCAGCGCGCACCAGCGTCGTCGACGATGACCGACATGCGCCGCCGGTCGCTGTCGAACGCCAGTTCGCCGCGTCGCGGCGCGTCGCCGTGCTCGCCATGCCGCCCGGCGAAATCGCGCAGCGCCGCTTCCATCGGGTCGCCGAGCCAGACCTCGCTGCCGCCATGCTGTCCGCGCTTGAGATTGTGGCAATTCGCGGCGTTGCGCAGCAGATGGCCGGCGGCGAAGCCTGCGGGCGGCTGCCGTGCATCGAACGATTTCCCGGAGCAGAAAACCTGGCGCACGCTCATCCGGTTTTCGGTCAGGGTGCCGGTCTTGTCGCTACAGATAACAGTGGTGGCGCCCAGCGTCTCCACCGCCGGCAGATGGCGCACCAGCGCATTCCGCCGCGCCATGCGCTGCGTCGCCATGGCCAGCGACAGGGTGACGGTCGGCAGCAGGCCCTCGGGCACGTTGGCGACGATGATGCCGATAGCGAACATCAGGTTGGCCCAGAAGGGCAGGCCGATCAGGGCGCCGATCGCGAAAAACAGCAGACCCAGGGCGCTGGCGAAGATGGCGACCAGTCTGGAGAGGCGGGCGATTTCGATCTGCAGATGGGAAACGGTCTTTTCCGCCGTCTGGGTCAGGTGGGCAATCCTGCCGAACTCGGTTTTCATGCCGGTGGCAAAGACGATGGCGCGCCCCTCGCCGGAAACCAGTGAAGTGCCGGCCAGCAGCAGGTTCTTCGTGGCGAGCGGTGTCTCGCCTGCCTCGCTCTCCGGGTTGCGCGCCTTGGGCAGCGATTCGCCGGTAACGGTCGACATGTTGACCCGCACGTCGGTCCCGGCAATCAGCCGGCAATCGGCCGGGACGTTGTCGCCCTCGGCGAGCAGGATCACGTCGCCGGGAACCAGGGTTTCGGCGGGCAGCGTGAACAGTTTGCCGTCGCGCATGACCTTGACCGTCTGCGGCAGCAGTTTGCGCAGCGCGGCGATCGCCCGTTCGGCGCGATATTCCTGCCAGAAGGAAAACGAGCCGTTGATCACGATGACGGCGACGATGGCGGTCCCCAGCTGCCACATGCCCTCGCCCGGGCTGCGCGATTCGGCGAAGAAGGCCAGCCCGGCGGCGACCCATAGGATCAGCGCGAAGAAGTGCGTGAATTCGGCGAGAAACCGCCGCCACTCTGCCTCGTGCCCGATTTCGTCCAGGCGATTAGCGCCGTATTCCGCCAGGCGTCTTGCGGCCTCGCCCGCGCTCAGGCCCTGTTCGGATGTTCTCAGGCTGCGCAGGGCATCCGCGCTGGAAAGATTTGCGATGTGCATGGGGTGGGGCAGGGTCAATCCGGTTCCGCCGTCAGGTTACTCCAAAAAGCGGCGAGGCTTTGCCGGATCGGATGGCGGGCCGATAATGTGCGGATGGACGACCGCCGCAAGGACCTCCGCTTTCGCGCCCGCATTCAGTGCAACCTGATGATCGCGGCGACCGGCAAGCGCTATTCGGGCATTACCAGGAACATATCCCGCGGCGGGGCCGAATTCGAGGCGAGCGAATCGATGACGCGGGGCGCCCAGCCGGTGACCGTCGGCACGCCAGCCATCCTGACCTTCATGTTGCGCCGGGGCGGCAACTCCCAGGAACTCAAGGTCCAGTGCCGTGTCCGCTTCGTTTCAGCCAACATCGCCGGCCTCGAATACACTTCGTCGCTGCCGACGCCACGGGAGCGCGAAGCAATGGAGATGATGCTGGAGACCCGTTCCAACCGCATCGATTGAGCCCGCCCCAGGCAACTGGCAGCGGCGGGCGGGGCGAACGGGTCAGGACGCTAGGCGACGTCGACCGCCTGGCCAGCCATCGAGAAACGCAGCGAGTTATCCGCGAGCCGCGCGAACCTGAACAGCAGGATGTCCTTGAAATAGTTCTGGTAGAGCTTCCACGGCTTCTTTGAGCCAGAATTGGATCAGGTGCGCCTCCCGATAATCCTGTTCGCAAGCAGATTTCTTCAGCGCGAACCAGAGCGCGAAGTGAGGTGCATGGCCGAAGGTGGATGTTTTTTTTTATGCCGATTGTTACAATGCTTAAGATAGCCTTCCGCCAGCGTCGGCCAGAAACCCACGGGTTGATTGGCCGTTTCCATTTTTCATACATTCGAGATCAAGATGCAACCTACGGTCAAACCCAACAATCCCAATTTCTCCTCCGGTCCATGCAGCAAGCGCCCGGGCTACAACGTCGCGAGCCTGCAACTCGATACTTTGGGGCGTTCGCATCGCTCGGCACTGGGCAAGAAAGCGCTGGGTCTGGCGTGCTCCGAGACCGCGCGCATTCTGGGCTTGCCAGAGGGCTACCGGGTGGCCGTCGTCCCGGCCTCGGACACGGGCGCGGTGGAGATGGCGCTGTGGTCTCTCCTTGGGTCCCGCGGCGTTGATGTGCTGGCTTGGGAATCCTTCGGTTCGGGCTGGGTCACGGACATCGTCAAGCAACTCAAGTTGCCCAATGTCAACAAGCTCGAAGCCGCTTACGGCGAGATCGTTGACCTCTCGCGCGTAGACTTCAACAACGACGTGGTGTTTACCTGGAACGGTACTACATCGGGCGTCAAAGTTCCCAATGGCGACTGGATTGCAGACGATCGCGCCGGCCTGACCATTTGTGATGCGACCTCTGCCGTGTTTGCCATGGAACTGCCCTGGGACAAGCTCGACGTGGCGACCTACTCGTGGCAGAAGGTGCTGGGCGGCGAAGGCGCCCACGGCATGCTGATCCTGAGCCCGCGCGCCGTCGCGCGGCTCGAGAGCTATTCACCGCCGTGGCCTTTGCCCAAGATTTTCCGCATGACCTCGGCGGGCAAACTGACCGAGGGGCTGTTCAGGGGCGAAACCATCAACACGCCCTCGATGTTGTGCGTGGCCGACTATCTCGACGCCCTGGCATGGGTCGACAGCATCGGCGGCGTGCCGGCCACGATGGCGCGCAGCGAAGCCAACCTGAAAGTCATCGCCGACTTTGTCGCCGCCAACGACTGGATTTCCTTCCTCGCCAAGGATCCGGCCACCCGCTCCAACACCAGCGTCTGCCTGACCCTCGATGCCAGCGCGGAGCAGGTCAAGCAAGTGGTGAAGTTGCTCGAGACTCACGGCGCGGCTTATGACATCGGCGCATACAAGGACGCCCCCGCAGGTATTCGCATCTGGTGCGGCGCCACCGTGCAGACCGAGGACCTGCAGGCATTGCTGCCTTGGTTGAGTTGGGCTTACACCCAAGTCAAAGCCTGAGCCAAGACAGAACTGCCCGCTCCACCACTTACACTATCCAGGAAGACCCATACCATGTTCAAAGTCCGTACCTACAACAAGATTTCAATCAAGGGACTGGAGCGGTTTTCACGCCAGAGCTATGAAGTGGGCAGCGACATCGGCCACCCCGATGCCTTCCTGCTGCGCAGCCAGAAGCTGCAGGGCGTCGAAATCCCCGAGACACTGTTGGCGGTGGCTCGCGCCGGCGCCGGGGTGAACAACGTCCCGGTTGCCGAGTACAGCAAGCATGGCATTGTCGTGTTCAATACGCCGGGAGCCAACGCCAATGCGGTCAAGGAACTGGTGATGGCGGGCATGCTGCTGGCCACGCGCGGCATTCTTTCCGGCATGGCTTATGTGCAGTCGCTCACCAGCATGACCGATGCGGCCGAAATGGCACAGTTGCTGGAGAAGGAAAAAGCCCGCTTTGCGGGTGGCGAGATCAAGGGCAAGACACTGGGTATTGTCGGCCTGGGGGCGATTGGCTCGATGGTTGCCGAGATGGGGCTGGCCATGGGCATGAACGTGGTGGGATTCGATCCGGCGCTGTCAATCGATGCCGCCTGGCGCCTTTCCAATGCGGTCACCCGCATGGAAAACCTGTCAGCCTTGCTGGCACGCTCGGACTACGTCTCGCTGCATGTGCCGGCCCTTGATGCGACGCGCCACATGATCAACGAGGATGCGCTGGCCTCGATCAAGCAAGGCGCCGTCCTTCTGAACTTTGCCCGCGAAACCATCGTTGATCCGGCAGCTGTCCTGCGCAGTCTGGATCAGGACAAGCTGGGCACCTATGTGTGCGATTTTCCCGAGCCGGCGATGCTCGGCCGGGCGGATGTGATTGCCATGCCGCACATTGGCGCCAGCACCGAAGAGTCCGAGGAAAACTGCGCCGTGATGGCGGCCAATCAGATCATGGATTACCTGGAGAACGGCAACATCACCAATTCGGTCAACTTCCCCGCTGTGAGCATGCCGCGTTCGGCGGGTACCTCGCGCATCACCTTCGCCAACGACAACGTCTCGGGAGTGCTCGGTCATGTGCTTTCGATCCTTGCCGAGCACAAGGTCAATGTTATCGACATGGTGAACAAGAGCAAGGCCGAATTGGCCTTCAATATCATTGATGTGGAGCGCTGCCCTGATGCCGAAGTGATCTCAGCCATTCAGGCAACGCCGCACGTGATTCGTGTGCGGGTTCTTGGTGCATGACAAGGCAGACGAAATAGCGGGGTAATTTCAAGAGGAGCCCGGCGGTAGTCGCCGAATCACGCTAGTTGCGAGCGAACGTGATCACCGGAACGATGCGTAAGGATAGAACATCCGGCGCCGTCACTGTCCGGTCCGGGTCGAGGACCTTGAAGGGTGCGACTTCCTCGCCGTGCAGTAACTCGACGCTGTGGTCGGGATAGGTCACGACGGTCACGGTTTCTCCGCGTAGCGCATGGCGCGGTTGACCGCGCGTCTGGACGATGCAACGCTGCCGGTTGAACGACAGCACCAAATCCTCAGAGAGTCACGGAGAGTCACGGCGGTGGTGAAGGGTGCGGCTCGGCGCCCGGCCGTTCACCTCTCCAGGTCGCCAACGTCAGACAGCCGCAAGGCCTTGACCGGACGGTCCTGCAGGGCCTGGAACAGACGTTGCGCTCGCCCCTTGGCCACGTGCCAAAGCCCGCCTTCGATCAGCTAGCCGCAAAGCGTCTCTTCCGCAATCTGAACCCTTCTCCGCGCAAGCACGCCACTGCCAGGGTCGGACCAAAATCCCGGTAGCGTGCACGTACCCGAGGCAGAATCCGGCACTTGATCGATTCGCCAAGGCACCGTTTCGATGCCTTGCCGCGCCGTCGGCTGACGACCCCCTCCGCCACCTGCCGCATCGCTTCCGGCTGCCTTGCATCTTACCCGTCCACCTTTATCCGTTCCGGCAACGAACCGTCCGCTTTTCATGACAGCGGACATTTCCAACTTGCCAGAACCGGATATTATCGAACTGCTCTTGCACCAAAACATCTGACAATTGACTCCGGGAGCGCCGCCAAGGATACTTCGTCTGCGTGGTTGAAACGCCTTCCCTCATGTTCCATTTTCTTGACACAGTGGCTAAATGGGTGCGCGGTTGAGGAGCCACTTTGTAGCCAGAACGGAGACACCATGCCATTTTTCATCCTGATTCCAGATCTTTTCAACACCAACTTACTGTCGAGGAAGTCATGCCCAAACTGTTCATCGAAGATCTCGCCCTCGAAGGCAAGCGCGCCCTGATTCGCGTCGATTTCAACGTTCCTCAGGACAAAGCCACCGGTGCCATCACCAACACCAAGCGCATCGAAGCGGCCTTGCCGACGATCAAATATGCGCTCGACCAGGGTGCCGCCGTGATCCTGATGTCCCATCTCGGTCGTCCCGACGGGAAGGTCATGCCACAATACAGTCTCGCGCCGGTAGCCACCGCGCTCGAGGGTCTGCTCGGACGACCAGTGAAATTCCTCGGTGACTGCGTCGGTCCGGAAGTTGAAGCAGCCTGTGCGCAGATCAAACCGGGCGAAGTCATCCTGCTCGAAAACCTCCGCTTCCACATTGAAGAAGAAGGCAAGG
The DNA here is from genome assembly GCA_035429665.1 of Azonexus sp. Classification (GTDB taxonomy): domain Bacteria; phylum Pseudomonadota; class Gammaproteobacteria; order Burkholderiales; family Rhodocyclaceae; genus Azonexus. The sequence continues at coordinate 11,073 of DAOMFF010000003.1, read as the reverse complement.
GAACGGTCACCAGCGCCGACGGCACGGTCACCAAGATCAAGGCCAATCCGGAGGATGTGAAAGCGTTCCGCGCTTCGCTGACCAAACTCGCCGACGTCTACATCAACGATGCCTTTGGCACCGCCCACCGCGACCACTCGTCGATGACCGGTGTGCAGTTGCCCGAACGTGCCGCCGGCTACCTGATGAACAAGGAACTGGCGGCGTTCTCGGCTGTTCTGGAGTCGCCGCAGCGTCCGCTGCTGGCCATCCTCGGTGGCGCCAAGGTGGCCGACAAGATTCAGCTGATCAACAACCTGCTCGATAAGGCCGACCAGATTATCATCGGCGGCGGCATGGCCTTCACCTTCAAGAAGGTCCTTTCGGGAATGCCAATCGGCAACTCGCTGTTCGACGAAGAGGGTGCCAAGCTCGTCCCTGGCCTGATGGAGAAGGCAAGGGAGAAGGGCAAGGAGATCCTGCTGCCGGTCGATTTCATCATTGGCGACAGATTCGACGCCGGCGCCAACACTGGTTCTGCCAACGACGTCGATGGGGTTCCCGATGGCTGGCTGGGGCTTGATTGCGGTCCGGAATCGACCAAGATTTTCAGCGACGCGATTCTCAAGGCCAAGACCATCATCTGGAACGGTCCAGCCGGCGTCTTCGAGTTCGACAAGTTCGAGGCCGGCACCAGAGCGATGGCTGATGCGGTTGTTCAGGCTACTGCTGGCGGGGCGATCACCGTCATCGGTGGTGGTGACACGGCCACGGCGGCGAAGAAGTACGGTGCGGACAAGAAGGTCACGCACAGCTCGACTGGCGGTGGCGCTTCGCTTGAGTACCTTGAAGGGAAAATCCTTCCGGGCGTCGCTGCCCTGTCGGAAAAGTAGGAAGACACAGCGGCCCCGACCGGGGCCGCTGCCTCGCCAAGTCACCCCAGTACCACCACCATGAGGAATACCATGCGCAAGATCGTAATCGCCGGCAACTGGAAAATGAACAAGACCGTTGCCGAATCAGTCAAGCTCGCTGCCGACGTGGTCGCCGCCGCCAAGGACATCAAGAGCGTCGTCGTGGCCATCGCCCCGACCTACCTGGCGCTCGCCAAGGTGGCCGAAGTGGTCAAGGGAACGAAAGTCAGGCTTGCCGCTCAGGATGTGCACTGGGAGAACCAGGGTGCTTATACCGGCAAGGTCAGCGCAGACATGCTCAAGGAAATCGGTGTCGACTTCGTGATCATCGGCCACTCCGAGCAGCGTACCTACTTTGGCGAGACCGATGAAACGGTCAACAAGAAGGTCAAGAAGGTTCAGTCTCTCGGCATGACGCCGATCATCTGTATTGGTGAGACCCTTGCCGAACGTAAGGATGGGCGGCTGGAAGCGGTGCTGACCACGCAGGTGAACGGCGCCTACGCCGGTTTGTCGGCTGACGAGGCACTGCGCACGGTCATCGCCTACGAGCCGGTCTGGGCCATCGGCACCGGTGTCACGGCCAGCGACGACGAAGCGCAGGGGGCGCATGCTTTCGTGCGCGGCTTGCTCGCCAAGCTCTACGGCGACAACGTCGCCCAGTCGATCTCGATCCAGTACGGCGGCTCGATGAAACCCGAGAATGCTGCAGGTCTGCTGGCTCAGAAAGACATCGACGGAGGCCTGATCGGTGGCGCGGCGCTGAAGGCTGACAGCTTCCTGGGTATTGTTACCCCGGGCGAGTCGATCACCAAGTAGTCTGGTTGAACGCGGTGCCGCGACGGGCGACAGGCTCGCGCCGTCTGCGGCTGCGATCCGCGCTGGGGCGCTGAGGCCCTCGCCATTGGGCCAGCGCGCCTCAACCCTCGATGCGTGCCCGGATCGTCCGGCGAACTCGTGGCCGAGGGCTTGCGCGCATCGAACTGCGCCCGGCGGCACCTGGTTCCACCGAATGCCGCGCCTTGCCTGAGCGCGCGCGGCGTGCAAAGTCCCGTGACGACAAGCAGATTCGCCAAGACATGGATCAACACGAGAACATTACATTAGTCAGCACGCCAAGTGACGAAAAATCCGGTCTGGCCGCTACCGCACTGGCAGCGATGGGGGTGGTTTTTGGCGACATCGGTACCAGCCCGCTCTATACAGTCAGGGAGATCTTTGGCGGGCACCATGCGGTTCCGGTGACCGTCGGCAACGTGCTCGGCATCCTGTCGCTCGTCTTCTGGGCGATGACCATCACCGTCTCGCTCAAATACGTCCTCTTCATCACCCGCGCCGACAATAGAGGCGAGGGCGGCATCATGGCCTTGACGGCGCTGGCCTTGCGCACGGCCAACGCGTCGCCGCGGCTGCTCTGGCTGCTCTCAGTACTCGGCATTTTCGGCGCCGCGCTGTTTTATGGCGATGCCGTGATCACCCCGGCGATGTCGGTACTGGGGGCCGTCGAAGGGCTCAAGGTGGTCACGCCGCTACTCGAACCCTACATTCTGCCGATTGCCGTCGTCATTTTGGCCCTCCTTTTCCTGTTTCAGCGGCGCGGCACTGCGGCCGTCGGGGCACTGTTCGGCCCGGTGATGCTGCTCTGGTTCATAACGCTCGGGGTGCTCGGGCTGTGGCAGGTGATCGAGCACCCGGCCGTCCTGCGGGCGATGAGTCCCTGGTATGCGATTGCCTTTGTCGCTGAACACAGAGGCCTCGCCTTTCTGGCTCTGGGGTCGGTGGTACTGGCGATCACTGGCGGCGAAGCGCTGTACGCCGACATGGGTCATTTCGGTCGGCGGGCGATCAAATGGGCCTGGTTCGTCGCGGTCTTTCCTCTGCTGTACCTCAACTACCTTGGCCAGGGGGCGCTGATCCTCCACAATCCGAAGGCGCTCGATAACCCGTTTTTTCTGATGATGCCGAGCGAGAGCCTGCTGCTTCCGCTGGTCGTCCTAGCTACCGCAGCAACGGTGATCGCCTCGCAGGCGGTGATTTCGGGCGCGTTTTCGCTCACCAGCCAGGCCATGCAGCTCGGCTATTGCCCACGCATTCAGGTGAAGTTCACTTCGGAGCGCGAAAAGGGCCAGATCTATGTTCCGAACATCAACTGGCTGCTCCTGCTGGCGGTGATCGTCGTCGTCATGGGCTTTCGCTCGTCGTCGAATCTGGCGTCGGCCTACGGTATTGCCGTGACCCTGACCATGATGATCGACACCGTCCTGGCCTTCGTTGTGGTCCGTTCGCTATGGAAATGGAACTGGACCTATGCCGCGCTCTTCCTGGTGTTCTTCGTTGTCGTCGACCTTGCCTTCTTCCTCGCCAACGTCACCAAGATTCCCGACGGCGGCTGGTTCCCTCTGGCTCTGGGGGTTTCCGTTTTCGTGTTGCTGTCGACCTGGCGGCTGGGTCGCCGGCTGCTGACGGAACGACAGAAGGAGCAGTCGATACCGCTCGACACTTTCATCGCGAGTCTGGCCGCGGACGGACCGCAACGCGTCGATGGGACAGGCGTCTTCCTCACCGCAAATCCGCAAGGAGTGCCGCGGGCCATGCTGCACAACCTCAATCACAACAAGGTCCTGCACCGGCGCGTCGTGGTGCTGAACGTCATCACCGAAGACGTTCCTCATGTTCCCGAGCGCGAGCGCGTGCGTGCCGAAGCGCTTCCCGGCGGATTTCATCGCATCTTCGTCCGCTACGGCTTCAAGGACGATCCCGACCTGCCGCGCGCACTGGAACTGTGCGGGGACCTCGGCCTGCGTTTTGACCTGATGGAGACTTCTTTCTTTCTCGGCCGCGAGACAGTTGTTGGACTGCCCCTCGCGCAGCATTCGCGGATGGCGCACTGGCGGCAAGTCCTGTTCAACTGGATGTTTCGCAACGCAGACACGGCGACGGCATTCTTCAAAATTCCTCCAAACCGCGTCGTCGAGCTTGGGGCGCAGGTTGAGCTTTGATTCCTGCTGGCAAGAGGTCCATGGTGAGCGATTATCGCCGCAGGGACCACACTGCGGACGTTTCTGATTTGCCAGAACCGGACATTACTAATTTGCTCCTACATTGCTCGTACACCGCATTGACAGCAACTCTCCGGCACGGGATACTTCTTCAAAGCCCATTGAATTTCCCATCGTCTGAATTGTTCCCGATACACTTGCCGTGATCTGACCAGCGTGCGTGCCTGGCTC
>DAOMFF010000003.1:0-6850 GCA_035429665.1 Azonexus sp. | reverse complement strand
TCTGAATTGTTCCCGATACACTTGCCGTGATCTGACCAGCGTGCGTGCCTGGCTCGGTCACAAGGGGGATCGTATGTTCCAGATTCGTATTCACGGACGCGGCGGCCAAGGTGTCGTCACTGCTGCTGAAATGTTGTCCATTGCGGCATTTGAAGAGGGGCGCCATGCCCAGGCTTTTCCCAGTTTTGGCTCCGAACGCACTGGTGCTCCGGTGGTTGCGTTTTGCCGGATTGCCGACCAAGAAATCCGATTGCGTGAACCGATCATGGCACCCGACGCACTGGTCATTCAAGATCCCACCTTGCTGTATCAGGTCGACGTATTTGCCGGCCTGAAAAAGGGCGGCTACATCCTGATCAATACCAACAAGAGTTTCGAGGAACTCGGCTTGGCTGACTATGTACGCGACTGGCCGGCTGACCGGTTACTCACCGTCTCAGCCACTGACATTGCGAGGAAGCATGTCGGGCGGCCTGTTCCCAACGTACCGCTGCTCGGCGGCTTCGCTGCGGCCTCCGGACTGATCCAACTCGAATCGGTGATAAAGGCCATCCACAGGAAATTCGGTGGCAAGGTTGCTGAAGGCAACATCGCCGCCGCCACTGAAGCCTTCAACACTGTGCGCGCGGAAATCGACGAAGCAAAGCGAAAGGAAAACGCCCATGCTTAAGCAAACCGAAGGCTCCCACGCGGTTGCCGAAGCCGTTGCCCTTTGCCGGCCGGAGGTGATCTGCGCCTATCCGATCTCGCCACAAACCCACATCGTCGAAGGCATCGGCGAAATGGTCAAGTCGGGCGAACTGAAAGACTGCGAATTCATCAATGTCGAATCCGAATTCGCCGCAATGTCAGTCGCCATTGGCGCGTCCGCCGGCGGTGCGCGCACCTACACCGCCACGGCCTCGCAGGGATTGCTCTTCATGGTCGAGGCCGTTTACAACGCGTCCGGCCTGGGGCTGCCGATCGTGATGACGGTGGCCAACCGCGCCATCGGGGCACCGATCAATATCTGGAACGACCATTCCGATTCACTCTCGCAGCGCGATTGCGGCTGGATTCAACTCTTTGCTGAAACCAATCAGGAAGCACTTGACCTGCACATTCAGGCGTTCAAGCTGGCCGAAGAACTTTCCATGCCGGTGATGGTGTGCATGGATGGCTTCATCCTGACCCATGCCTACGAGCGGGTGGATATCCCCACGCAGGCGCAGGTCGATGGATTCCTGCCACCCTACGAGCCCCGCCAGGTGCTCGACCCGGCTGAACCGGTGTCGATCGGTGCCATGGTTGGTCCCGAGGCGTTCATGGAAGTCCGCTACCTTGCACATGCCAAGCAAATGCAGGCGCTCGAACGCATCCCGCAATTGGCCAAGGAATTCGAGGCGGGCTTCGGACGCGACTCCGGAGGACTGATCCGCGGCTACAAGACCGAAGACGCGGAAACCATAGTTATCGCCATGGGTTCGGTACTTGGCACCATCAAGGACACGGTAGACGCCATGCGTGAAGCTGAACATGGCGGGCACAAGGTCGGTGTGCTCGGCATCACCAGCTACCGTCCCTTCCCCTTGGCGGCTGTTGCCACGGCGCTGAAAAACTGCAAGCGTTTCGTCGTGCTGGAAAAAAGCCTCGCCGTCGGAATTGGCGGAATTGTCGCGACCGACGTGCGCATGGCCGTTACCGGCATGGGGCTGAAGGGCTACACGGTAGTCGCCGGCCTCGGTGGCCGCGCCATTACCGTCAAGTCGCTGACCACATTGTTCGAGAAAGCCTCTCGCGAAGAACTTGATCCGGTGACTTTTCTTGACCTCGACTGGAAGGTGGTCAACAAGCAACTCGAACGGGAGCGTACGACGCGCCGTTCGGGTCCGGCAGCCGAAAGCATGCTGCGTGACGTCGGCGTCATTGCCGCCCGTATTGGTTGAGGACATTTGCGATGAGCTTTCAACCGCTCCATTTCTACCAGACCGGCACCTTCACCATCGGCAACCGTCTGCTCGGCCAGGAAGACCGGACCGTGCAGGCTGACATACGCCGCACCAATTCGCTCAACTCGGGACACCGCGCCTGCCAGGGCTGCGGGGAAGCACTCGGCGCACGATTCGCCATCGATGCGGCAATGAATGCCGCCCGTGGCCGCCTGATTGCCGCCAATGCCACGGGTTGCCTCGAGGTCTTCTCGACACCCTACCCTGAGACCTCGTGGCAGATTCCGTGGATTCACTCCTTGTTCGGCAACACCGCCGCAGTCGCCACCGGCATCGCTGCGGCGATCAAGGTTAAGAAACAGAAAGGCGAGATCGGCGATCTCCGCGTGGTTGCCCAGGGTGGTGACGGCGGCACCACCGACATCGGCTTCGGCTGTCTGTCCGGGATGTTCGAGCGTAACGACGACGTCCTGTACATCTGCTACGACAACGGCGGCTACATGAACACTGGCGTTCAGCGCAGTTCGGCCACCCCACCGGCAGCCCGAACGGCGACCACCATGCCGGTCGGCCCGGAACCCGGAAATGCGTTCGGCCAGGGCAAGTTCGTCCCGGCAATTGCCATGGCGCACGAGATTCCCTATGTCGCGACGGCCACCGTCGCAGGCCTGCACGACCTCGAATACAAGGTTACCAAGGCCATGGGCATGCGAGGCGCACGCTACATCCAGATCCTGGTGCCCTGCCCGCTCGGCTGGGGCGCGGCGTCGCAGGATACCATCCGACTGGCGCGCCTGGCCAAGGAGACCGGCATCTTTCCCGTTTTCGAAGCTGAACATGGCGAAGTTACCGGCGTCCTGAAAATTCGCCGGCAGCAGCCGGTCGAGGAGTATTTGCGACTGCAGAAGCGTTATGCCCACCTGTTTGGCAAGACGCCGGCAGTGGCAACGATCGCCCGTCTGCAAGCGGCGGCCGACAAGAACATTCGCAAGTACGGACTGCTTGACCAGGAGGCGAACTAATGGAAAAGCCCTTTGCCATAACCCTGGACCCGGGTTCTTCGCTGGCCAACCACACCGGCTCGTGGCGCACATCACGGCCGGTGTATGTTGACCGCCTGCCGCCGTGCAACAAGCAGTGCCCGGCCGGAGAGGACATCCAGGGCTGGTTGTTCCACGCCGAATCCGGTGACTACGAAAGTGCCTGGCGGCACCTGACGAAGGACAACCCCTTCCCGGCCATCATGGGGCGCGTCTGCTACCACACCTGTGAGGGTGCCTGCAATCGTGGCAAGGTTGACGAATCCGTCGGCATCAATTCGGTGGAGCACTTTCTTGGCGATGAGGCGCTCAAGCACGGCTGGAAACTGACGGCCCCGGCAAGCGAGTCAGGCAAACATGTTCTGGTGGTCGGCGCCGGCCCCTCGGGCATGTCGGCAGCCTATCATCTGCGCCGGCTCGGTCACCGCGTCACCGTCCATGAGGCGGGTCCGCTGCTCGGTGGCATGATGCGCTTCGGCATCCCCAAGTACCGCCTGCCGCGTGACATCCTCGAAGCGGAAATGCAGCGTGTCGTCGACCTCGGTGTGCATGTGGAATTGAACAGCAAGGTCGAGAACATCCTGGAGACCATGCAGGCCGGCAAGTTCGACGCGGCCTTCCTGGCCGTCGGCGCGCACATCGGCAAGCGCGCGATGATTCCGGCGGGTGACGCTGCCAAAGTCATCGACGCGGTCTCGCTGCTGCGCAGCATGGAGGGCGAAGAAAGGCCCATGCTCGGCCGTCGCGTCGTCGTCTATGGCGGCGGCAATACGGCAATCGACGTCGCCCGGACCGCCAAGCGCATGGGCGCCGAACCGCTGATCGTCTATCGCCGCACGCGGGACAAGATGCCGGCGCACGATTTTGAGGTCGAAGAGGCCATGCAGGAAGGCATCATGGTCAAGTGGCTGTCGACCATCAAGCAGGCCGACGAATCGTCACTGACCATCGAAAAGATGGCCCTCGACAGCAAGGGCTTTCCCCAGCCGACCGGCGAATTCGAGACCATCGAAGCCGACTCGCTGGTGCTCGCGCTCGGGCAGGATGTCGATCTCGGCCTCCTCGAAGGTGTTCCCGGCTTGCTGGTAAGTGACGGGGTAGTAAAGGTTGCAGCCAACATGATGACCGGCCATCCGGGGATCTTCGCCGGCGGCGACATGGTCCCGGCCGAACGCAATGTCACGGTCGGCATCGGTCATGGCAAGAAGGCAGCACGCCATATCGATGCCTGGTTGCGCGGCGAGGAGCACGTGCCAGCGCCACAACGCGAGGTCGCGACTTTCGAGAACCTCAACACCTGGTACTACACCGATGCGCCAAAAACCGTACGCCCGATGCTGGACGTCATTCGCCGTCAGTCAACCTTCGACGAAGTCCAGGGCGGACTCGACGAGACCAATGCCCTGTTTGAAGCCCGCCGCTGCCTGTCCTGCGGCAACTGCTTCGAATGCGACAACTGCTATGGTGTCTGTCCGGACAACGCGGTGATCAAACTCGGTCCCGGCAAGCGCTTCAAGTTCAATTACGACTATTGCAAGGGTTGCGGCATGTGTGCCGCCGAATGTCCCTGTGGGGCCATCAGAATGGAGACAGAAGAGATCTGATCGCTGTGCAGCAGGCTCCGGCGCCCCTGATTTTTCCTCGGCGCAAACAACACGTGACCCGGCGCAGTTGGCCGGGTCACCAAATCTGGGGGCACTTCGAACGTGCTGTTCGAGGTGTCCTTTCCTTGTTTCCTCATCCGCGAGGTATGTATGTCAACTGAAGCAAAGAACGTTTATGTATTTGGTGCCGCCCGAACCGACGGCGACGCCAAGATGAAGAATCTGCTCGGAGGCAAGGGCGCCAACCTGGCCGAAATGTGCCGTCTGGGGATTCTGGTGCCGCCCGGTTTCACGATCACCACCGAAGTCTGCGCGGTCTACAGCGAACAAGGCCAGGACGGGGTGGTGAACCTGATCAAGGCCGACGTCCTGCAGGGCGTCGCTTTCGTTGAACAGGAAATGGGCAAGAAATTCGGCGACGCGACGGATCCGTTGCTGCTGTCGGTGCGCTCGGGCTCGCGCGCGTCGATGCCGGGCATGATGGACACCATTCTCAATCTTGGTCTCAACGACGAGGCAGTGGTTGGTCTGGCACGCAAGGCCAACAACGAGCGCTTTGCCTGGGACTCGTACCGCCGCTTCGTGCAGATGTACGGCGACGTGGTCATGGGCCTCAAACCGGTCTCGAAAGAAGAGCATGATCCCTTCGAGGTGGTCATCGACATGGTCAAGGAGAAGAAGGGCGTGCAGCTCGACACCGAGCTCGACACCGAGGATCTCAAGGAACTCGTTCTGCGTTTCAAGGGGCTGATTCGTGCTCGCGTCGGCCGCGAGTTCCCGACCGACCCCTGGGAACAGCTCTGGGGTGCGGTGATGGCGGTCTTCCAGAGCTGGAACAACGACCGCGCCAAGGTTTATCGGGAGCTGAACGACATCCCCGACTCCTGGGGTACGGCAGTAAACGTCCAGGCGATGGTCTTCGGCAACCTTGGCGACCATAGCGGCACCGGCGTTGCTTTTACGCGCGACGCGGGTACCGGCGAAGATCTTTTCAACGGCGAATTCCTCATCAACGCGCAAGGCGAAGATGTGGTCGCCGGCATCCGCACGCCGCAACAAGTCACTCTCGAAGGCTCGCGGCGCTGGGCACAACTGGCATTGATCAGCGAAGAAGAGCGCCGCAGCAAGTTCCCGTCGCTCGAAGAACTGATGCCGGAGATTTACCAGCAGCTCCTGCAGGCCGAGACCAAGCTCGAGAATCACTACAGGGACATGCAGGACGTCGAGTTCACCATCCAGGAAGGCCGCCTGTGGATGCTGCAGACGCGCAACGGCAAGCGTACCGGCGCGGCCATGGTGCGCATCGCCATGCAGATGCTCAAGCAGGGCATGATCGACGAGAAGGAGGCGCTGCGGCGGGTGGACCCCGAGCGTTTGAACGAACTCCTGCACCCCGTCTTCGACCCGGCGGCGATCAAGAAGGCACGTTCGATTGCGCACGGCCTGCCGGCATCGCCGGGCGCAGCCAGCGGCCAGATCGTCTTCTTTGCCGACGAAGCCGAGGAATGGGTCAGAAAGGGCAAGGCCGTGATCCTGGTGCGCCAGGAGACCTCGCCCGAAGACCTGCGCGGCATGAGCGTCGCCAAGGGGATTCTCACCGCCCGCGGTGGCATGACCTCGCACGCGGCAGTTGTCGCGCGTGGCATGGGCAAGTGCTGCATCTCGGGTGCCGGTGCGGTGCGTGTCGACTACCATGCGCGCACGATGACGATCGGCGAACAGGTCTATCAGGAAGGTGACTGGATTTCGCTCGACGGCTCGACCGGTGAAGTCTACGAGGGCCAGGTGCCGACCAAGGAAGCCGAACTCACCGGCGACTTCGGTGCGCTGATGGAACTGACCGACCGCTACAAGCGCCTTGGCGTTCGCGCCAATGCCGACACTCCGGATGACGCCAGGGCGGCGCGCAATTTTGGCGCCAAGGGCATCGGCCTGTGCCGCACCGAGCACATGTTCTTCGAAGGCGACCGCATCAAGGCGGTTCGCGAGATGATTCTCGCCGAGGATGAAGCCGGCCGTCGCCGCGCGCTCGCCAAGCTGCTGCCGATGCAGCGCGGTGACTTCGAAGGCCTGTTCCGCGAGATGAACGGCCTGCCGGTCACCATCCGCCTGCTCGACCCACCGCTGCACGAATTCGTCCCGCACGACGAAGCCAACCAGAAGATCATGGCACACGAGATGAACGTGCCGCTGGGCGTGATCAAGATGCGTGTCGACGATCTGCACGAGTTCAACCCGATGATGGGCCATCGCGGCTGCCGCCTCGGCATCACCTACC
>DAOMFF010000002.1:0-26461 GCA_035429665.1 Azonexus sp. | reverse complement strand
GACCTCAAGCTGAAGGAGCAGGCGGCGGCGCTCAACACCGAGCAGTTCGCGCAGCTGCTGCTGGAAGCCGGCGCCGACGAGGCGGTGCTGGCGCAGGAACTCGACAGCCAGAACGGCGCCATCCGGCCGGCGGCCCTGCAGGGCGAGATTACCCGACTCACCAATGCCATTGCCGAACTCGGGGCGGTCAACCTCGCCGCGCTGGAAGAACTGGACACGGCAAGCGAGCGCAAGGGCTACCTCGACATGCAGGCGGCCGACCTGACCGAGGCGATGGAGACGCTGGAAAACGCCATCCGCCGCATCGACCGCGAGACGCGCGACCTGCTGCAAAGCACCTTCGATACGGTCAACGGCCATTTCGGGCAGCTTTTCCCGGAACTGTTCGGCGGCGGCCGCGCCGAGCTGGTGATGACCGGCGAGGAAATCCTCGATGCCGGCGTCCAGGTCATCGCCCAGCCGCCGGGCAAGAAGAATTCGACCATCCACCTGTTGTCCGGTGGTGAAAAGGCGCTGACGGCGATCGCACTGGTCTTCTCGATGTTCCAGCTCAATCCGGCGCCGTTCTGCCTGCTCGACGAGGTCGATGCGCCGCTCGATGACAGCAATACCGAGCGTTTCTGCGGCATGGTGAAGAAAATGTCGGCCAACACGCAGTTCCTGTTTATTTCCCATAATAAAATCTCGATGGAAATGGCCGAGCAGCTCGTTGGCGTTACCATGCAGGAATCGGGCGTTTCGCGCGTCGTCGAAGTGGATATCGAAGAAGCCTTGAAGATGAGGGATGCGGCTTAGATGACCGAACTCCAGATGGGATTGATTGGCTTGGGCGCGGCAGCGGTGGTCGGCGTTCTCGGCTACAACAAGTGGCAGGAATATCGTCAACGCAAGCTGGCGGAGGCGATGCTCAAGCGGGGTCACGATGATGTCCTGTTGGGCGCCGCAAACGCAGCTTCGGGTGTCCGCGGCGAGCGGGAAGTGCGGGCGGCGGCGCCGGTCGCGACGCCGGAACGCCGGGAACCGGTACTGGCGAACATGCCACCGGCCGGTGACTCCGGTGAGCCAGTGTCCCGCGATGGTGGTGCCAGAGGTGACGTAGCGGCCGGCCGGCCGGAATCCGTTGCCACCGTGGCGACGCAGGACGAAGCAGATGTTCCCGATCTTCCTGTCGGCCTGGTTCCCGGGAGCCTGCTCGACCCGCGCCTGGAGTTCATCGTGGCGATGGAACTGGTCGATCCGGTCCCGGCGTCACAGATTATCGATTCGCAGTACAGGACGTTGCAGCGCGTGAGCAAGCCGATCCACTGGGTGCACTTCAATGAACGCAACCGGGAGTGGGAGCGCATCGTGCCGGACAGCGAGGTGCCGGTACGGCGCCTGCGGGTCGGGCTGCAACTGGTCGACCGCATGGGTCCGGTCTCCGAAGCCGATGTGGTGACCTTCACTGGCGCCATGCACCAGCTGGCCGACGAATTGCTGGCCGTGGCCGACATGCCGGCCAGTCGGCTGCTCGATCAGGCGGCCGAGGTCGACCGCTTTTGCGCTGCCGTCGACCTCGAGATCGGGGTCAATCTGGTCAGCCGCGGGACGCCGTTTTCCGGTACCAAGATTCGTGCGCTCGCCGAGGCGGCGGGAATGGTGCTGGGCGACGATGGGGTGTTCACGCGGCGCGACGATGACGGACGCACCCAGTTTACATTGCAGAACTTCGAGACGACCCGCTTCTCGGTCGAATCGCTCCGCAACATGACGACGCATGGCCTGACCTTCGTTCTCGATGTGCCACGCGTTGCCCATGGCGAGCGGGTCTTCCAGCAGATGGCCGACCTCGCCAAGCGCTTTGCCGAGACGCTGCAGGGCACACTCGTCGACGACAACCGGCAGCCGCTGAACGATGTTCAGCTCGATCACATCCGGCGCGAATTCATCGGCAAGCCGCAAGCGACAATGGCCAGCTACGGCCTGCCGGCCGGATCGGCACAGGCACTGCGTCTGTTTTCCTGATGGCCGCGCCGGCACTCGCTGCCGAGCGCGTGCGCGAACTGCGCGCCGAGATCGAGCGCTACAACCACGCTTACTACGTCTTGGACACGCCGACCGTTCCCGACGCCGAGTACGACCGGTTGTTTCGCGAACTGCAGGATTTCGAGCAGCAATACCCGGAACTGCTGACGCCTGATTCGCCGACCGGCCGTGTCGGCGGCGTGCCGCAGAAGGAGTTTCCGGCGTACGCGCACGGCGTGCCGATGCTGTCGCTAAACAACGCCTTTGACCCCGCCGAGGTCCAAGCATTCGACCAGCGTGTCCGCGACGGCCTCGGCGCGACTGCTGCGGTCGACTACGCCGTTGAGCCAAAATTCGACGGGCTAGCGATCAGCCTGACCTACGAGAAGGGGTTGTTCACCCGCGGTGCGACGCGCGGCGACGGGACGACCGGCGAGGACGTGACCCGCAATCTGCGAACCTTGCGCTGCATTCCGCTGCGCTTGCCGGGCGAGGGATGGCCGGCATTGATCGAGATTCGCGGCGAGGTGCTGATGTACCGCCAGGCCTTCGCGGAACTCAACGCCCGCCAGCGTGAGCGCGGCGATAAGGAATTCGCCAATCCCCGCAATGCGGCCGCCGGCAGCCTGCGCCAACTCGATTCGCGGATCACCGCCGCCCGCCCGCTGTCGTTCTTCGCTTACGGAGTCGGGGCCGGGGGTGAGACCTTGGCGGTGACGACCCATGGCGAACTGCTCGACCTGCTCGCCACCTGGGGCTTTCCGGTGGCGGCGGAACGCCGGGTGGTGCGGGGTGCCGAGGGCTTGCTCGCCTACTTTTCCGAGATGGGCGAGAAGCGGCCTGCTCTGCCGTATGACATCGACGGCGTGGTGTACAAGGTCGATCGATTGGCGGCCCAGGCGCAACTGGGTTTCGTCTCGCGTGCCCCGCGCTTTGCCATCGCCCATAAATTTCCCGCCGAGGAGGCATTGACCGAGGTGCTCGGCATCGACGTCCAGGTCGGTCGCACCGGGGCGATCACGCCGGTGGCCCGCCTCAGCCCGGTATTCGTCGGCGGTGTGACGGTGACCAACGCGACGCTGCACAACGAGGATGAGGTGAGGCGCAAGGATGTGCGGGTCGGCGACACGGTGATCGTGCGCCGGGCGGGCGATGTGATCCCGGAAGTGGTGGCGATTGTTCCCGAACGCCGGCCGAGGCGCGACCTGTTCGGCGGCGAGCCGCTGCATCCGCCTTTCGGTTTGCCGAAAATCTGCCCGGAATGCGGGTCGACCGTGATCAGGGGCGCGGACGAAGCGATTGCCCGCTGCAGCGGCGGGCTCTACTGTCCGGCGCAGCGCAAGCAGGCCCTGCTGCATTTCGCCGCGCGGCGCGCGTTGGACATCGAGGGCTTCGGCGACAAGCTGGTCGACCAGCTTGTCGACGCCGGTCTGGTCCATTCGCCGGCCGACATCTACGGGCTGACGTGCGAGACGCTGGCCGGCCTCGAGCGCATGGGCGACAAGTCGGCACAGAATCTGGTGGCGGCGATCGCGAAGAGCCGGCAGACGACGCTGGCACGCTTCATCTTCGCGCTTGGCATCCGCAATGTCGGTGAAGCGACGGCGCGCGATCTGGCCCGCCATTTCGGCAGCCTCGAGGCGTTCCTCGCCGCCGATCATGTCGCCTTGCAACAGGTGCCGGACGTTGGGCCGGTCGTGGCAGCGAGCATCGTCGCCTTCCTGGCCGAGCCGCACAACCGCGAAATCATCGGCCGCCTGCGGGCAGCAGGCCTGGTTTGGACGGAAGGGCCGCCGGCAGAGTCGGGGACACGTGTTTTCACGGGCAAGACGCTGGTGCTGACCGGCACGCTGCCAGCGCTCAGGCGTGACCAGGCCAAGGCGCTGATCGAGGCTGCCGGCGGCAAGGTAGCCGGTTCGGTATCGAAGAAGACGGATTATGTGGTCGCCGGCGAGGACGCCGGCTCCAAGCTGGAAAGTGCCAGGCAACTGGGCATTCGCGTCATCGATGAGGCAGAATTGCTGAAATTGCTTGAAGAGGGAGTAGAAGAATGAAAAAAGTCGGGAAAGCGGTCTTTGGCTACGGCCACCATGCTGGCGCATAGCTTAACGCGGGCTGCGCCGGGTTAGCCTGCGCCGAAAACGGCTTTTAGGGAGGAATGAAATGAAGAAAGTCAGAAAAGCGGTTTTTCCGGTGGCTGGTTTGGGCACCCGCTTCCTGCCGGCGACTAAGGCCAGCCCGAAGGAAATGCTGCCGATCGTCGACAAGCCGCTGATCCAGTACGCGGTCGAGGAAGCGGTGGCGGCCGGCATCACCGAAATGATCTTCGTCACCGGCCGTTCCAAGCGGGCGATCGAGGATCACTTCGACAAGGCCTACGAGCTGGAATCGGAGTTGGAAATGCGTGGCAAGCGCGAAACTCTTGAGTTCGTGCGCGACATGATTCCGAAGGGCATCAACTGCATCTACATCCGTCAGGCGGAAGCGCTCGGCCTCGGCCATGCCGTGCTCTGCGCCAAGCCGGTGATCGGCGACGAGCCGTTTGCCGTACTGCTTGCCGACGACCTGCTCGATGGCCAGCCGGCGGTGATGAAGCAGATGACCGACACCTATGATTACTACCGCTGTTCGGTGCTCGGCGTGCAGGACGTGCCGCGCGCCGACACCGGGAGCTATGGCATCGTCGATGCCCGGCGCGTCGCGGAGCGGTTGGAGCAGATCAGTGCCATCGTCGAAAAGCCGAAGCCGGAGGAAGCGCCCTCGACGCTGGCCGTCGTCGGCCGCTACATCCTGACCCCGCGCATTTTCCATCATCTCGAAACGATCAGGGCCGGTTCCGGAGGCGAGATCCAGTTGACCGACGGCATCGCCTCGCTGCTCAGCGAGGAGCAGGTTCTCGCCTATCGTTATTCCGGCACCCGCTACGACTGTGGTTCGAAGCTCGGCTATCTGCAGGCGAGTGTTGTTTTTGGCTGCCGTCATCCCGAGATCGGTGCCGCTTTCGCCGCCTACCTGAAGTCACTGGAGACCTGAGTGGATAGCAAAGAAGCGCGCGCACTGCTGGCGGATGCCGAACTGGTCCACTCCGTTGCAACGATCCAGACAGCCCTGGATGAGGTGGCGGCGCGGATCCGCATGCAACTGGCCGAGCGGAATCCGCTGGTGCTGTGCGTGATGACCGGGGGCGTGGTCTTCTGCGGTCAACTCCTGCCCAAGCTCGATTTTCCGCTCGACTTCGACTATCTCCACGCCACTCGTTACGGCCCGGAGACGCAGGGTGGCAAAATTTCCTGGCGTAGCGCGCCGTGGATTCCGGTGAAGGACCGGACGGTCCTTGTCGTCGACGACATCCTCGACGAGGGGGTCACGCTGGCGGCGGTCAAGGAGAGCCTCAAGCGACTCGGCGCCGCCGAAGTCCTGCTGGCGGTGTTTGCCGACAAGCTGAACGGCAAGAGCAAGCCGGTTTCTGCCGATTTCGTCGGGTTGACCGTACCCGACCGCTTCGTCTTCGGCTTCGGCATGGATATCCATGGCGCCTGGCGCAATCTGCCAGCCATCTACGCGGTCAGGGAGAAGGCGGGATGAGCGGCGCCACGGTCGGCGAATTTCTCGACTACTGGCGGAATGAGGGCGAAGCTTATGCGCGGCGCGGTGATTATGCGTGGATGGCCAGACTGGTTCCCGGCCGGCGCGTGCTCGAAATCGGCTGCGGGCTCGGTTTCGGGACTGCGGCGCTGGTCGCGCGTGGATTGGCGGTATTGGCGATCGACACGCTGCCGGAATGCCTTGCAGCCAGCGCGGCGCGCCTGGGCGAGGTGGCCGACGGGGTCACCCTGATGCAGGCTGATGCGGCGGCGCTGACGACTGAACAACTGGCGACGATCGAGGCATTTGCCCCCGATGTGGTCGTCTGCTGGCTGATGGGCGCGCCGGCTTTGATAACGGGGGCGGCAGCGAGCGACGGAGGAAAGGCGGTGGCGGCCTATCGTGAGGCCGTTCATCGCCATGTCGCGGAGTTGGCGGCGAAGCTGCTTACGGTGCGCGCCCTGCATCTTGTCGACCGCACGGCAATGCCCTGGCAGGCCAAGGACATCGGTCGTGACACGCTGCTGCACTATCATCTGGGAACGACGTTGCGCGACCTGCCGTTCGTTGGCGAACGGCGCAACGCGCTGTACCGGAAACTCGAAGGCGACGCGCTGGATGGCGCCCGCATCCGCCGCGCCTATCCGGGGCTGAAAGGCGTCGTGCCGGCCCTGGCCTCGCTGCTGGCCGAAAGGAAGGGCTGAATGCTGGCAATCATCGGCGGCAGCGGGCTGACCATGCTGGCGAACCTCGACGTCTCGCATCGCGAGGTGGTGCGCACGCCTTATGGCGAACCCTCCGGGGCAGTGGTGTTCGGCCAAATCTGCGGGCAGCCGGCAATGTTCCTGCCGCGTCATGGCTACGGACATACGATCCCGCCCCACATGGTCAATTACCGGGCCAACCTGTGGGCGCTGCATCACCACCGGGCGACGGGCATCATTTCGGTGGCCTCGGTTGGCGGTATCCGTGCCGACCTGCAGCCGGGCGAAATCGTCATTCCCGACCAGATCATCGACTACACGTCGGGGCGCAAGGGAACCTTCTTCGAGGGCAACGGGTCGGCAGTGACCCATGTCGATTTCACCGAACCCTATGACCATGACCTGCGAAGACAGATCGGCGAGGCCGGTGTGGCGCTGGGCATTGCGATGAAGATCGGCGGCGTCTATGCGGCGACGCAGGGTCCGCGCCTGGAAACCGCCGCCGAGATCAACCGGCTCGAGCGCGACGGCTGCGACCTGGTCGGCATGACCGGAATGCCGGAGGCCGTGCTGGCCCGCGAACTCGGATTGCCGTACGCGGCGATCAGTGTCGTTGCCAACCACGCAGCGGGACGCGGCAGCAGCGCCAATGGCATCCACTTCGAGAGCCTCGACAGCGTCCTGCAGGAGGCCATGGGCCGTGTCCGGGCGGTGATCGAGGAACTGGTGGGCCGCCGGAGTGGCCGATCGCCGAGCGAAATTCCCGGCTAGACCTTCAGACGTTCCATCAACTCGGTTTCGAGCTGGATACGGCGGCTGCTCAGGCGGAGATCGCCGCCGCTGATCAGGAAGACGTCCTCCACACGCTCGCCGAGCGTCGAAATCTTGGCGGTATGCAGGTTGGCCCCATGCTCGGCGAGGGTCGTCGCGACCGTGTAGAGGAGTCCGGGGCGGTCGGCGGCGGTCAGCGTCAGGACAAAGTTGGTGCCCCTGTCGTCGGGCTCGATGCTGGCCTCGGCCTTCATCGGAAAATTCCTGACCTGACGCGACAGACGGCCTGCCGACGGGGCTTCCGGCGGAGTCTGACGGTACAGGCGATCGGTGAGTTCGTGCTCGATGTAGGAAATCATCTCGCGGTCGCTGTGTTGTTCCGCGACATCGAGCAGGACAAAGCTATCGAGCGCATAGCCGTGGGACGTGGTGTGAATCTTGGCGTCGACGATGCTGTAACCGGAGCGGGCGAAGAAGGCAACGATGCGGACGAACAGGTCGGGCTGGTCCCTGGTGTAGACAAAGACCTGGAGGCCGTCGCCATCCTGATGGAGGCGGGCGCGCACGACCGGCTTGTCGATGAAGATGCGGTAATGCAGCGACCGCGTATGCCAGGCGATTTCCTCGGCCGAATGGCGCAGAAAATAGACGGTGTCCAGTTCTTTCCACAGGCGCTGGTGCACCGTGTCGGATAGCGCGAAGAAGCGCAGCAGGCGCATGGCCTCGGCCTGCCGTTCGGCGATGATGCCCTGTGCCGCCGGTTGGCTGTCGCGGCCGAGATAGTCCAGCGTCAGACAGTAGAGGTCGGCCAGCAACTTGCCTTTCCAGTTGTTCCACACCTTCGGGCTGGTGCCGCGAATGTCGGCGTGCGTCAGCAGGTAGAGGGCGGTCAGGTGGCGGGCGTCGCCGACCAGTCGGCCGAAGTTGGCAATCACGTCGGGATTGGAGAGATCTTCCTTCTGGGCGACCTGCGACATGATCAGGTGATGGCGAACCAGCCAGACGACCAGTTCGGTGTCCGCGGCGGACAATTCGTGATCTTGGCAGAAGGCTTGCGCATCGACGGTGCCGAGTTCCGAGTGATTGCCGCCGCGCCCCTTGGCGATGTCGTGAAAGATCGCCGCCACGTAGAGCAGCCAGGGACGGTCGAACCCGGCGATCGCGCGCGAGCAGATCGGGTACTCGTGGGCAAATTCGCTCATCGCGAAGCGCCGGATGTTCCGGAAAACCTGCAGGATGTGCTGGTCGACCGTGTAAACGTGGAACAGGTCGTGCTGCATCTGGCCGACGATGCGCCCGAAGACCGGCAGATAGGCGCCGAGGATGTCGAGTTGGTTCATCCGGCGAAATTCATGCACGACGCCGCGCCGGCTTTGCAAGAGCTTGAGGAATGCCCTGCGGTGCGCGGGGTTCGCCCGAAACTCCGGGGTGATCAGCTCACGTGCTCGCCACAGGGCGCGCAGGGTGCGGGCGGTCAAGCCGTGGAGATCGGAGTTTTCCTGCATGACCAGGAAAGTGTCGAGGATCAGCGCTGGATTGCCATCGAAGACAGCATCGTCGCGGATGTCGAGCAGCCCGCCGACCGCCTGGAAATTTTCGTCGATCGGCTGTGGTAGCTGCTCGCTTTCGGGCGCCAGTGCCGCGCCGATGTTCTGCAGCAAGATGGTGTTGGCCAGGGTGATTCCCTTGGCATTGCGGTAGTAGCCCTGCATCAGCCGTTCCGAGGCGCGCTTGGCCGGGGTCGATTCGAGGCCGTACTGTATCGCCAGCGCGTTCTGATAATCGAACAGCAGCCGGTCCTCGCGCCGCCCGGTCATCAGGTGCAGCCGGATGCGCAGGTGTTGCAGGTACTCCTCGCAGCGTCGGGCAAGCCGGCATTCCTCGGTGGTCAGGAAACCGTGTCGTTCGAGGTCGGCCCAGGTCCTGCCGTAACCGGCGGCATTCGCCGTCCAGTAAATGGCCTGCAGGTCGCGCAGGCCGCCCGGCGCTTCCTTGAAATTGGGTTCCAGGCTGTACGGCGTCTCGTTGTAGCGCAGGTGTCGTTCCTGCTGCTCGAGTCGCTTGCGCTCGAAAAAGACGAGCGGGTCGAGGTTGCCGCGCAACCGTTTCTCGAAGACGGTGAACAGGTCCTGGTTGCCGGTCAGCAGACGGGACTCGAGCAGGGCTGTCTGGACGGTGATGTCGCCGGCTGCCGTGTCGAGGCATTCCTGGATCGTGCGCACGCTGTGCCCGATTTCAAGCCCGATGTCCCAGAAGTTGCCCACCAGCGTCTCCAGCCTTTCCTGCACCGCGGCACCGGGTTCCTGCGGCAGGAGGATCAGCAGGTCGATGTCGGAAGCGGGGTAGAGTTCTCCGCGCCCATAGCCGCCGACTGCAGCCAGCGTCAGCGAGGCGGGAAAATCGAGGCTGGACCACAGGCGGGTAAGGACGCCGTCGACCATCCGGCACCGATTCGCGAGCAGGGCTGCGGCATCGTTGGTCTGTACATAATCCTTGTGCAGGGCTTCCTGCCCGACCTTGACCTCGTTGCGCAGCGCCGCAACATCGATGCTCATCAGGTGATCCAGTCGGGTTTCGGTCGGGCGCCGGCCGAGAGCGTCAGGACCTCGTGGCCGGTTTCGGTGACGAGAACCGTATGTTCCCATTGCGCGGAAAGGCTGTGGTCCTTGGTGACTATGGTCCAGCCGTCGGCCATCTCGCGGATGCCGGCCTTGCCGGCGTTGATCATCGGCTCGATGGTGAAGATCATGCCGGGTTCCATCAGTGCGCCGGTACCGGCCTTGCCGTAGTGGGTCACCTGCGGATCCTCATGGAACTTGGCACCGATCCCGTGACCGCAATATTCTCGGACAACCGAGTAGCCATTCCTTTCCGCGTGTTTCTGGATGATGGCGCCGATGTCGCCGATGCGTCCGCCGGGTCGGACCACTGAGATACCGAGCCAAAGGCATTCGAAGGTGATTTCGCAGAGTCGTCTTGCCTGGATCGAGGCATCGCCGATCAGGTACATGCGGCTGGTGTCCCCGTGATAGCCATCCTTGATCGGAGTGACGTCGAGATTGACGATGTCGCCGTTCTTGAGCACGCGGTCGCCGGGCACACCGTGGCAGACCTGATGATTGACCGAGGCGCAGATCGATTTCGGGTAGGGGTTGTAGCCCTTGGGCGCGTAATCCAGCGGCGCGGGAATGGCGCCCTGCACGTTGACCGTGTAGTCGTGGCAGAGGCGATCCAGTTCATTGGTTGTCACGCCAGCCCTGACGAAGGGTTCGATGTAGTCGAGCACCTCGGAGGCAAGGCGCCCGGCAACGCGCATCTTTTCGATTTCCTGCGGCGTCTTGATGGAAATGCTCATTGTTGGGGGCTGGCGGAACGGTTGTGAGAGGGCCAAGCATAAAGGATTGGAAGTCATTCTCAAAGCTGGCGGCGCGGGTGGCATAATCATGTGTTTGCGATTTCCGGTTGGGAAACGATGAGCATTCTTCTTCTCGGCAAGGACGGTCAGGTTGGCTGGCAGCTGCAGCGCTCCCTGGCGCCGCATGGTCCAGTCATCACCTGCGGCCATGCCGACTGCGACCTGACCGATCTCGATCGACTGCGTTTGCTCGTCAGGCAGATCGGCCCATCGGTCATCGTAAACGCGGCGGCCTACACGGCGGTCGATCGGGCCGAAGCCGAACCGGAACTGGCCATGCGCATCAACGGCGAGGCGCCGGGTGTCCTGGCGCAGGAGGCAGCAAGGCTCGGCGCGCTGCTGATCCATTACTCGACCGATTATGTCTTTGACGGCAAGAAGCCGGCGCCATACGTCGAGAGTGACCCGGCCGCTCCGCTGAGCGTCTATGGCTGCAGCAAGCTGGCTGGGGAGGAGGCGATCCGCGCTGCGGGATGCAAGTCTGTAATTTTCAGGACGAGTTGGGTGTTCGGCGCGCGCGGCGGGAATTTCGTCAAGACCATCCTGCGCCTGGCGCGCGAGAAGCGGATACTGAATGTGGTCAGCGATCAGGTCGGCTCGCCGACGCCGGCGGCGTTGATCGCGACCGTGACCGGCATCGTGCTCGCCATGCTGCGTCAGGGTCACGCGATGAACCGCGAAACGCAGCGCCGCTACCACCTCTGTTGCGGTCGACCGGTCAGTTGGCACCAATTTGCCCACGCCATCGTCGATTTGGCGAGGGCAACGCCGGGGTTCGACCTGCGCCTGAAGCCGGAGGCGATAATTGCCATTCCGAGCAGCGAGTATCCGACCACCGCTGCGCGCCCGGCCAATTCCCGGCTCGACTGCGGGCGTCTGGAGAAGGAGTTCGGCTTGCAGATGCCGGACTGGCAACCCTATCTCGTGCGCATGCTGCAACTGCTTGCACTGAAACAGAACGGCTATTGATCTGAAAGGCTATTGAGCTTTCTCTGCACGGCTTGGCAATGCTACAATTCAAAAGTTTTTTCGCGACGAAAGTCTCGAAGAAGCGGTTGTGCGCAAGCTGCGTGCAATCAATCCACACATCCGCCGATTAAGGGTGTCTGCCAGATCTCAGGAATGGCGGGCGTTTCAGGCGGGTGGCGGTTCAACCCTTAAAGGAGTTCTCGTATGTCCGTAACCATGCGTCAAATGCTGGAGGCCGGTGTTCACTTCGGTCACCAGACCCGTTTCTGGTCCCCCAAGATGGCTCCGTACATCTTCGGTGCCCGTAACAAGATTCACATCGTCAACCTCGAACAGACCCTGGCCAAGTACAACGAAGCCATGGCTTTCGTGAAGAAGCTGTCCGCCAACCGCGGCACCATCCTGTTCGTCGGCACCAAGCGCCAGGCCCGCGAGATCATCGCCCAGGAAGCCCAGCGCGCCGGCGCCCCGTTTGTCGACCAGCGCTGGCTGGGCGGCATGCTGACCAACTTCAAGACGGTCAAGACCTCGATCAAGCGCCTGAAGGACATGGAACTGGCGGTCGAGGCCGGCGACCTGGAGCGCATGCCCAAGAAGGAAGCACTGAACTTCCGGCGCGAACTGGAAAAGCTCCAGAAATCCATCGGTGGCATCAAGGACATGCCCGGCCTGCCCGATGCCATCTTCGTCATCGACGTCGGCTACCACAAGATTGCGATCACCGAAGCCAGCAAGCTCGGCGTCCCGATCATCGGTGTCGTCGATACCAATCATTCGCCGGTCGGGGTCAACTATGTCATCCCCGGTAACGATGACTCATCCCGAGCCATCCAGTTGTACGCCCGCGGTGTCGCCGATGCGATCCTCGAAGGGCGCAGCCAGGTCGTCCAGGAAATCGTCGCCGCCGGCGGCGATGACGAGTTCGTCGAAGTCCAGGACGAAGTGGCGGAGTAAGTCTGCAGGGGCGGGGCACGCAGCCCCGCCAGTTTGAAAAGATCAGGAGAACAAGTATGGCGGCAATTACCGCAAGCATGGTGTCCGAACTGCGCGGCAAGACCGACGCGCCCATGATGGAATGCAAGAAGGCCCTCACCGAGGCTGACGGCGACATGGCCAAGGCGGAGGAGATCCTCCGCGTCAAGCTCGGCAACAAGGCAACCAAAGCGGCGACTCGCATTGCTGCAGAAGGCATGGTAGGCCTTTATCTTTCCGCTGACGGCAAGCTCGGCGCGCTTGTCGAGCTGAACAGCGAAACCGATTTCGTCGCCAAGAACGACGAATTCATTGCCCTGGCGAAAGGTTGCGCCGAACTGGTGGCGACCCGCAACCCGGCCGACGTGGCGGCGCTGTCGGCGTTGCCAATGGGCGACGGCTCGGTGGAGACCACGCGCACCGCGCTGGTCGGCAAGATTGGCGAGAACATGGCGCTCCGCCGCTTCGCCCGCATGGAGGCCAGCGGCAAGCTGATTTCCTATGTTCATGGGGGCTCGAAGATCGGTGTGCTGGTCGACGTCATCGGTGGTGACGACCAACTGGGCAAGGACCTGGCGATGCACATTGCTGCATCCAAGCCGAAGTCGCTGGATGCTTCGGGGGTGCCAGCCGGACTGCTCGAAACCGAGCGCCGGATTGCTGTCGAAAAGGCCCGCGAAGCGGGCAAGCCGGAAGCGATGCTCGAGAAGATCGCCGAAGGCACCGTCCAGAAGTATCTCAAGGACGTGACGCTTCTTGGCCAAGTCTTCGTCAAGGCTGAGGACGGCAAGCAGACCATCGAGCAACTTTTGAAGGCCAAGGGTGCTTCCGTGACCGGGTTCACCTTGTTCGTGGTCGGCGAGGGCATCGAGAAGAAGGTGGACGACTTCGCCGCCGAAGTGGCCGCGCAGGCTGCCGCGGCTGCCACCAAGGTGTAACTCTCAAGGAAACGCCATGTCCGCTCCCAGGTACAAACGCATCCTCCTCAAGCTCTCCGGCGAAGCCCTGATGGGCGATGACGCCTACGGCATCAACCCGCAGACCATCGCCGGGATTGTTGCCGAGATCAAGGCGGTTGCCGACCTGGGTGTGGAAATCGGCGTGGTGATCGGCGGTGGCAACATCTTCCGCGGCATGGCCGGTACGGCCACCGGCATGGACAGGGCCACCGCGGATTACATGGGGATGCTGGCCACGGTGATGAACGCCATGGCGCTCTCAGACGCGATGCGTCAGGCGGGCTTGAATGCACGGGTGCAGTCGGCCCTGCGTATCGAGCAGGTCGTCGAGCCATACATTCGTGGCAAGGCCATCCGCTATCTGGAAGAAGGCAGGCTGGTCATCTTCGGCGCCGGAACCGGCAATCCCTTCTTCACCACCGACACGGCCGCCGCATTGCGCGGATCGGAAATCGGTGCGGAAATCGTGCTCAAGGCGACCAAGGTGGACGGCATTTATTCCGCCGACCCGAAAAAGGATCCTGCCGCCACCCGCTTCGACAGGATCAGTTTCAACGACGCGATCGCCAGGAACCTCGCGGTCATGGATGCTACCGCGTTTGCGCTATGCCGCGACCAGAAATTGCCGATCAACGTGTTCTCCATCTTCAAGGCTGGTGCGCTGAAGCGCGTGGTTTGCGGGGAGGATGAGGGTACGCTGGTCTATTGTTGAGGGAGAAACCGATGATTCCTGAACTCAAGAAGAATGCCGAGAGCAAGATGCAGAAGACGGTGGAGTCGTTGCGCGGCGATCTGCTGAAGATTCGTACCGGTCGCGCCCACACCGGGCTGCTCGATCATGTCCTGGTTGACTATTACGGCTCGCTGATGCCGGTCAACCAGGTTGCCAACATCACCCTGGTCGATGCTCGCACGATAGGCGTGCAACCCTGGGAGAAAAACATGGTGCAGAAGGTCGAAAAAGCGATTCGCGACTCCGATCTCGGCCTCAACCCGGCTTCCCAGGGCGAACTGATACGGGTGCCGATGCCGGCGCTGACCGAAGAGCGGCGCAAGGAAATGATCAAGGTCGTCAAGCACGAAGGCGAAAACGCACGGGTGGCGATCCGCAATCTGCGCCGTGATGCCATCACTCACCTCAAGGATGGGCTGAAGAAGGGAGAGATTCCCGAGGATGACGAGCACCGGGCACAGGATGATATCCAGAAGCTAACCGACCGGTACATTGCCGATGTCGACAAGATGCTTGGCCAGAAAGAGGCCGAGCTGATGCAGGTTTGACTGACGGTTCAGGTTGACCGCAGGCCGCATGGCGCTCTTCACCAGTTCGACGCAGCAGGTTCCGACGGCGGTAGCGGTGCCCCGGCACGTCGCCATCATCATGGATGGCAATGGCCGCTGGGCCAGAAAGCGCTACATGCCGCGTTTTTCCGGCCATGCCAAAGGTGTCGAGATGGTGCGCGAAACCGTGCGTTCCTGTCTCGAGCGCGGTGTGGAATTCCTGACCTTGTTCGCCTTCAGTTCCGAGAACTGGCGCCGCCCGCCAGAGGAAGTCGGTCTCCTGATGCAACTGTTCGTCAAGGCATTGGAGCAGGAAGTTGACAAGCTTGACCGCAACGGCGTGCGTCTGCGGATCATCGGCGACCTCTCGCGTTTCGAAAAGGGCCTGCAGGAACTCATCGTCGCCGCCGAGGCGCGAACCGCCGGCAATACGCGTCTGCAACTGACCATCGCGGCGAATTACGGAGGCCGCTGGGACATCATGCAGGCAGTTAACGCCATGCTGCGCGCGCAACCGGGAAAGCAGTCCGGCTGGTCCGAAGCCGATCTTGAGTCCTTCCTGTCGATGAGTTTCGCTCCCGAACCCGACCTTTTCATTCGCACCGGCGGCGAAGAGCGGATCAGCAACTTCCTGCTCTGGCAACTTGCCTATACCGAACTTTATTTCACCGGAACGCTGTGGCCGGAATTCGAACGTGCCGAATTCGACCGGGCGATCGCCTCTTTCCAGAAACGCGAGCGCCGCTTCGGGCGGACCGGCGAGCAACTTGTTGGCGAAGATTCCAATGCTTAGGACCCGCGTCATTACGGCGCTGATCCTGGTAGCGTTGCTGCTGCCCAGCCTCTTCCTGCTGCCCCAGACCTGGTGGGCTTTGCTGGCGGCCCTGTTTATCGGTGTCGCGGGCTGGGAATGGGGTGGCCTCCTTGGTCTGGGCGATCTGCGGCGCCTCTTTCTCGGAGCGACGCTCACGGCTCTCTGCGCGGCGGTTTCGCTGCTGGCGCCGGTGGCCGTGGGAGTCGCTGGATCGGGGAGTGAGGCGCCATCGGCGTGGGTCGTTGCCATCTACCTGGTGGCGGCGGGTTTCTGGGGCGCGCTCGCGCCTTTCTGGCTGCGCGCGAAATGGCGCTTGCCCCACGGCCTGCCGGGTATCCTGACGGGCTTCGTGGTCCTCTTCCCGACCTGGCTCGCTCTGGTTCAGCTCAGAATCCCTGGCCCTGGTGTCCTGCTGGCTGTGCTTGCCGTGGTCTGGATGGCAGACGTGGCGGCCTATTTTTCCGGAAGAACCTTCGGCAAGCACAAGCTGGCGCCCGCAATCAGTCCCGGCAAGACCTGGGAAGGCGCCATCGGCGCCGCTGTTGGCGTCGTGTTCTACGGGACCGCCCTGCGCCTCGCCTTTGGCTTTGTGCCGGTCAGTTTGCCGTTATGGGTGCTTTGCTTGCTGGGTGTCACGGCGATCAGCGTCGTCGGCGACCTGTTCGAGTCAATGCTCAAGCGGCAGGCTGGCATCAAGGACAGCAGCAATGTGCTGCCCGGACACGGTGGCGTGCTCGACCGGATCGATAGCCTGACCTCGACGCTGCCCGTGGTGGCGCTTCTCTGGCTGCTGCTGCGGGGTCAAGGGTGAACCGCCAGAACGTCACGGTTCTTGGCGCGACCGGTTCAATCGGGGTCAATACTCTCGACGTGATTCGTCGTCATCCCGAGCGCTTTGGCGTCTTTGCGCTGTGCGCGAACAGCCAGGTCGAAAGGCTGTTCGAGCAGGTTCGCGAGTTTGCCCCGAAGTTTGCCGTCGTGCGGGATGCGGCGCTGGCCGATGAGCTCGCGCTGCGCTGCCGTAACGCCGGCTTGTCTACTACGGTGCGCCACGGTGTTGAGGCACTGGGCGAAATGGCGGCCCACCCCGAGGTCGATACGGTGATGGCGGCCATTGTCGGCGCCGCCGGACTGGAGCCGACACTGGCCGCGGCGCGGGCGGGCAAGAAGATCCTCTTGGCCAACAAGGAAGTCTTGGTCATGGCGGGCGAGCTATTCATGCGGGCGGTACGCGAGCATGGGGCACTTCTGCTGCCTGTTGACAGTGAACATAATGCAATATTTCAATCACTTCCATCCGATATTTCACGTGGAATCACAGATTGTGGAGTGCGCCGGATACTGTTGACGGCGTCGGGCGGGCCGTTCCGCACCCTGGCGCGGGCCGATCTGGAAGCGGTGACGCCGGAGGCGGCATGTGCGCATCCGAACTGGGTGATGGGGCGGAAGATTTCGGTCGACTCTGCGACGATGATGAACAAGGGCCTTGAGGTGATCGAGGCGCACTGGCTGTTTGACTGCCCGCCCGAGCAGATTCAGGTGGTCGTGCATCCGCAGAGCGTGATTCACTCGCTGGTGGAATACGTCGATGGCTCGGTACTTGCCCAGTTGGGGAATCCCGACATGCGGACGCCGATCGCTTACGCGCTGGCCTATCCCGAGCGCATCGACGCCGGCGTGCCGGCGCTCGACTTGCTCACGGTGGCAAGACTGGACTTCGAAGCCCCTGACCTCGACCGCTTCCCCTGCCTGCCGCTGGCCTATGCTGCGTTGTGCGCGGGTGGAACGGCTCCGGCCATCCTCAATGCCGCGAACGAGGTCGCGGTTGAATCCTTTCTCGACCAGCGCCTGCCGTTTCTCGGCATTCCCCGGCTGATCGAGGCGACGCTGGCGGCCTTGCCGGCGGGTCCCGAGGGTAGCCTGGACGACGTGCTGGCGGCGGATGCCGAAGCGCGCCGGATTGCCGCAAGCCTGGTCATGGAAGCCGGTGCCGCGTGAGCGAAATTCCGTTCTATCTGCTGGCTTTCATTGTCGTTCTCGGCGTGCTGATCGTGGTGCACGAGTTCGGCCACTATGTCGCGGCTCGCTGGTGCGGCGTCCGGGTCCTGCGCTTCTCCATCGGTTTCGGTCATGCGTTGTGGCAGCGCCGTCTCGGGAAGGACGGCACCGAGTGGGCAATCGGGATCTTTCCGCTGGGCGGCTATGTCAAGATGCTTGACGAGCGCGAGGGCGACGTTGCGCCCGAAGAACGCGAGCGCGCGTTCAATCGCCAGTCAGTTTCCAGGCGCAGCCTGATCGTTGCCGCGGGACCGGCTGCCAATTTCGTCCTGGCAATTTTTCTGTACTGGGCTGTCTTCATGTACGGTAGCGACGAATTGCTGCCGATTCTTGGGACGCCGCCAGTTGCGTCGCCGGCCGCCATCGCCGGCGTCGTCAATGGCGAACAGGTGCGGGCGGTTGATGGACAGGCGGTGGCTACCTGGAATGACCTGCGCTGGACCTTGCTGCAGAAGGCTGCCAGTCAGGAAAGCGCCGATCTGGAAGTGATCAACGAGCAACGCGAGATCGCGGTCCGCCGCTTGCCGTTGCAGGCTGCGGGTGACGAGGGATGGGAAGGCGACGCGCTGGACCGTCTGGGGATCAGGTTTTTCCGCCCGAACCTGCCGCCGGTGGTCGGCAAGGTGATGCCGGGCGGCCGGGGCGAGTCCGCCGGAATCCGCAGCGGCGACACGATACTCGCGGTTGACGGAGCGGAGGTGGGCAACTGGCATGAATTCGTGCTGCAGGTGCGTGGCGCTGCCGAACGCCCGGTGCGCATCGACTTGTCGCGGAACGGGACGGCTGTTGCGGTCGACGTGGTCCCGGAGGCCAATTTCGAGCGTGGCAAGCGGATCGGCCGGATTGGCGTAGCGGTTGCGGAGAATCATGATGCGAGCCGTGAGGTCAGGGTATTCGTGCGCTACGGATTCCTGGCGGCGGGTAGCAAGGCGCTGGCGGAAACCTGGGACAAGTCGGTGTTCAGCCTGGTGATGCTGGGCAAGATGGTTACCGGCGAGGTTTCGTGGCGCAATCTCTCGGGGCCGGTGACGATCGCCGACTACGCGGGCCAGTCGGCGCGCCTGGGAATCGATTACTACCTGAAGTTCATGGCCCTCGTCAGCATCAGTCTGGGGGTGCTCAATCTGCTCCCGATCCCGGTTCTGGACGGGGGGCATTTGATGTATCATATGATTGAAGTCGTCAGACGGAGGCCCCTTTCCGAGCGGGCCATGGAGATTGCCCAGCAGATCGGTCTCTCCATTCTTTTTGTCTTGATGGCTTTCGCCTTTTTCAACGACATGAACCGCCTGTTTTCCGGCTGAATGATGAAGAAATCCCTGCTCTCCCTTCTGGTCGCCGGACTGTTCTCGCTGCCCGCGACGGCATTCGAATCCTTCACCGTGCAGGACATTCGCGTCGAGGGGATTCAGCGCACCGAGGCGGGAACGATCTTCAGCTATCTTCCGCTCAAGGTCGGTGACACGCTGACCGAGGAAAAGGCCGCCCAGGCGATCAAGGCACTGTATGCGACGGGATTCTTCAAGGATGTCCGCATAGAGGCCGAAGGCAACGTCATGGTCGTCGTGGTCCAGGAGCGCCCGGCGATCGCACAGATCGATTTCGTCGGGATGAAGGAGTTCGACAAGGAGGTCATTCTCAAGGCGCTCAAGGAGATCGGCATTGCCGACGGGCGGATCTTCGATCGTTCACAACTCGACAAGGCCGAGCAGGAGTTGAAGCGCCAGTACCTGACCCGCGGCAAGTATGCGGTGAATATCACGACGACGGTGACGCCGCTCGAGCGCAACCGGGTCGGCATCAACTTCAATGTCGAGGAAGGTGATTCTGCCAAGATCAGGCAGATCAACATCGTCGGCGCCAAGGAATTCAGTGAGAAGGAACTGCTCAGCCAGTTCACGCTCACGACGCCCGGCTGGATCACCTGGTACACGAAGAACGACCAGTATTCCCGGCAGAAGCTGGGGGCCGACCTCGAGAAGCTGAAGTCGTTCTACATGGACCGCGGTTTCCTCGAGTTTGCGATCGAATCGACCCAGGTTTCGATCTCCCCTGAGAAAACCGATGTCTTCATCACGATCAACGTGAGTGAGGGGGAGCGGTATCAGGTTTCCTCGGTCAAGCTGGCCGGCGATTTCTCGATCAGCGAGGAGGAACTCGACAAACTGGTCCTCGTCAAGGCAGGCGACGCGTTTTCCCGCGGGCGGCTCAACGATACGACCAAGGCCATCGGCGAACGGCTCGGGAAAGAGGGGTACGCCTTCGCCAACGTCAACGCGGCTCCCGAAATCGACAAGGAAAAGCACCAGGTCGCGTTCACCATCTTCATCGATCCGGGCAAGCGGGTCTACGTCAGGCGGATCAACGTGACCGGCAACACGAGGACGCGGGACGAAGTCATCCGCCGCGAACTGCGCCAGATGGAAGGCGGCTGGTATGACGCCGAGCGGGTTACCCTCTCGAAAACCCGTCTGGACAGACTTGGCTATTTCGAATCGACGACGACGGAAACTCCGGCGGTGCCAGGTACGGCGGATCAGGTGGACGTCAATGTAAATGTTGTCGAGAAGCCGACCGGCAACCTGATGGCGGGTGCCGGCTATTCCAGCACCGAAGGTCTGGTGCTGTCCGCCTCGATATCGCAGAACAACTTCCTGGGCAGCGGCAACAATGTCGCGGTTGCCGTCAATACGGGCAAGATCAACACCCTGTATTCGTTTTCCTATACCAACCCGTATTTCACGGTGGACGGGATAAGCCAGGGATTCGACCTCTATTACCGCAAGGTGGATTCGACTTCGACGTCGGTTACCCCATACAAGTCCGCGTCGTACGGCGGGGCGGTGCGGTTCGGCTTTCCGATCGGCGAGAAGCAGGCCCTGAGTTTTGGATTCGGCGTCGACAATACGGAAATCACCGCTTTCTCCACCAGTTCTCCCCAGATTATTCAATTTGTCGAGCAATCGGGTGGTACCTTGGGCAACCCGACCGCGAGCAACTGGACCATTCCGGTTACCGCAGCCTGGGTGAGCGACGGCAAGGACAGCTTCCTGTTCCCGACGACCGGCTGGTATCAGAAGGCCGCTCTGGAAGTGGCGGTTCCCGGTGGCGACCTGACCTTCTACCGGGCTTCGTATCAGTTGCAGCGCTACTTCGCGCTGTCCAAGTCGTTCACGCTGATGCTGAATGGCGAGGTCGGTTATGCCGACAGCTACGGGAGCACTGAAAACCTGCCGTTCTACAAGAATTTCTATGCCGGCGGCGTCAATACGGTTCGCGGTTTCAAGGCGGGAAGTCTGGGACCGCAAACCTGGAACCCCTTGGTGAGTACCCAGACCTACGCGATTGGCGGCAACGAGCGCGTCGTCGGCCAGGCCGAACTGCTGTGGGGCGTTCCGGGCCTGGAAAGGAGCGTCAGACTGGGATTGTTCTTCGATTTCGGCCAGGTTTACGAAAGCGGATCTTCGAAGGGAGACCCGGTCATCAATGCGTCCGTCGACCTTGGATTGCGCTATTCCACCGGCCTCTCGTTCGCCTGGATTTCGCCGATGGGACCGCTCAAGTTTAGTTACGCCGTTCCGTTCAACGAGGGGCCTTACGACAAGATCGAGCGCTTCCAGTTCCAGTTGGGTACAAATTTTTGATTCAGGAGTGTCATGTTGAAAGCTAAGTCGCTAGTAGTCGCATCATTCATCGCTGCCGTGTTCTTTGCCGGCGAGGCTGTGGCCGAACTGAAGATTGGCTACGTCAATACGCAGCGCATCTTCCGTGATGCCCCGGCTGCGCAGAAGGCCGGCAAGAAGCTCGAAGGCGAGTTCGGCAAGCGCGATCAGGATCTGCAGCGCATGGCCAAGCAGCTCAAGGATCTGCAGGAAGGCCTCGAGAAGAACGCCGTGACGATGAGTGAATCGGAACGCCGGGCGAAGGAGAAGGAGTTCGCCGATCTGTCCCGCGAGTTCCAGCGCCGCCAGCGTGAATTCCGCGAAGACCTGAACCTGCGCCAGAACGAGGAGAACGCGGCCGTGATCGAAAAGGCCAACAAGGCGATCAAGCAGATCGCCGACGCGGAAAAGTTCGACCTGATTCTGCAGGACGTGGTCTGGGTGAGTCCGCGACTCGACATCACCGATCGTGTGATCAAGGCGCTGGCCGAAGGCAAGTAATGACCCGGCAGGGCGGGGTTATTCTGAAGCTCTCCGACATCGCCGCCCAATTGGGCGGCGATGTGCTTGGGGACGGGCAAACCGAGATCCGGCGTGTTGCCACCCTGGCATCCGCGGGTACCGGGGATATTGCCTTCCTGTCCAACCGGAAATACCGGAATCAGTTGCAGATGACCAGGGCAGCCGCAGTCATCGTCGCCCCCGCCTTCGCCGATGATTGTGCCGGTCCGCGCATCGTCACCGGCGATCCTTATGCCTACTACGCACGGGTTGCCGGCCTGCTCAACCCGGACCGGACAGGCTTCAGCGGTGTCCATCCCTCGGTGGCGAGCGGGTCGCCGCTGCCGGCCAGCGCAGCCGTCGGTCCGCACGTGAGCATCGGCCGCGGCGTGGTGCTGGGCGAGGACGTGGTGATTCACCCCGGCTGCGTCATCGGCGACGACGTCAGCATCGGCGATGGTAGTCACCTTTATCCGAATGTCACCATCTACCACGGCTGCCGCATCGGCAGGCGTGCGATCCTGCATTCCGGCGCGGTGATCGGTGCCGATGGCTTCGGGTTTGCGCCGGAGGGCAGGCAGTGGATCAAGATCCCGCAAGTCGGTGGCGTCACCATCGGCGACGATGTTGAAATCGGCGCCAATACGACGGTCGACCGCGGTGCTCTCGACGATACCGTGATCGGTGACGGTTGCAAGATCGACAACCTGGTGCAGGTTGCGCATAACTGCAACATCGGGCCGCACAGCGTGCTCGCCGGCTGTACCGGGATCGCCGGCAGCGTGACCCTGGGCGAGCACTGCATCGTCGGCGGGGCAGGGATGATTTCGGGTCACGTCACGCTGGCCTCCGGAACGACGATTTCCGGCGGTTCGCTGGTCATGAAAAGCATTGCCCGGCCCGGGTTGTACACCAGCGTTTTTCCCCTCGATACCCACGACGAATGGGTGCGCAACGCAGCACATATCCGGCGCCTGTCGCGTCTTGCGGAGCGCGTCTCAAATATTGAGAATTTACTTAAACAAGATAAAACAAAGGATTGATTAAATGGATATAATGGAAGTTCTTGAGCACCTGCCGCAGCGCTATCCTTTCCTGCTTGTCGACCGCGTTGTCGCCATCGAACCGGGCAAGTCGATCCACGCCTACAAGAACGTTAGCATCAACGAGCCGCACTTCGTCGGCCATTTCCCCGGGTATCCGGTCATGCCGGGGGTGCTGATCATGGAAGCGCTGGCCCAGGCCGCGGGTATCCTGGCGTTCAAGACTGCGGGCGAGAAACCGACGCCGAACAGTCTTTTCTTCTTCGCCGGCATCGACGAGGCGCGCTTCAAGAAGCCGGTGATGCCCGGTGACCAGTTGCACCTGCACGTCGAGATCGAGCGCCACATGCGCGGTGTCTGGAAGTTCAAGGCCGAGGCTCGCGTCGATGGTCAACTGGTGGCCGAAGCAAGGCTGATGTCGGCCAAGCGGGACATCTGAAATGATCCATCCCGCAGCCATCGTCGATTCCGCTGCCAGGATAGGCGCCAACGTCGATGTCGGCCCCTATTCGATCATCGGTCCCGATGTCGAAATCGGTGACGATACCGAGGTCGGTCCGCATGTCGTGATCAAGGGGCATACGCGGATCGGTCGCGAGAACCGCATTTTCCAGTTCTGTTCGCTGGGCGAGATGCCGCAGGACAAGAAATACGCCGGAGAGCCGACGCGACTTGAAATCGGCGATCGCAACACGATCCGCGAGTTCTGCACCTTCAATCTGGGCACCGTTCAGGGCGGCGGCGTGACCAGCGTCGGCGACGACAACTGGATCATGGCTTACGTGCACATCGCGCATGACTGCCACGTCGCCAACAAGACCATATTCGCCAACGGTGCTTCGCTGGCCGGGCATGTCACGGTCGGCGACCTGGTCATCTTTGGCGGGTTTACCGGTGTGCACCAGTTCTGCCGGATCGGCGCACACGTGATTACCGCCGCATCATCCCTCGTACTCCAGGATGTGCCACCCTATCTCATGGTTGCCGGCAACACCGCGCAGCCCTATGGTATCCACGTCGAGGGGCTCAAGCGCCGCGGCTTCACCAGCGAGGCCATCAGCGAGCTCAAGCGCGCTTACCGCACCCTTTACAAATCCGGACTACTGCTCGAGGAGGCCAAGGGCAAGCTGGCCGAGCAGGCGAAAGCGCAGCCGGATGTTCAACTCATGGTCGATTTCCTCGAAGCGTCCAAGCGCGGCATCATTCGCTGATGGGCAATGCGCTCCGGATTGCCATCGTCGCAGGCGAGGCCTCCGGGGACCTTCTGGCCAGTCTCCTGATCGGCGCGCTGAAGAAAAAACTCCCGCAGGCCGTGTTCCACGGGATCGGCGGGCCCAGGATGCAGGCCCAGGGCTTCGACGCCTGGTGGCCGCTCGACAAGCTGTCGGTCATGGGCTATGTCGACGCGCTGAAGAATTACCGGGAGATCGCCGGCATCCGGCGCCAGTTGAAGAAGCGACTGTTCGAGACGCGGCCGGACATCTTCATCGGCGTCGACGCGCCCGATTTCAATCTCGGACTCGAAAGGGAACTGAAGGCGGCCGGAGTCAAGACCATCCATTACGTCAGTCCGTCGATCTGGGCCTGGCGCAGCGGGCGGATCAAGAAAATCGGGCGCGCCGTCAATCGCCTGCTGGCGCTCTTTCCGATGGAGCCGCCGCTCTACGAAAGGGAAAACATTCCGGTGACCTTCGTCGGGCATCCGCTGGCCGACATCATCCCGCTGGAAACCAGCAGGTTTGTGGTGCGCGAAAAGCTCGCGATCGCCCATGACGTGCCCGTTTTTGCTCTCCTTCCCGGCAGCCGCAAGGGGGAACTGGAAAGGATGGCCGACACTTTCGTGCAGACGGCCAGGCTCATCCGCGAGCTTTTCCTGCCCGATGCGCAGTTCGTCGTGCCGCTGACCACCCGCGAGACGCGCCTGCTGTTCGAAACGGCGATCCATGCGCAGCAGGCCGCCGACGTGCCATTCCGCCTGCTGTTCGGACATGCGCAGGATGCACTCGGCGCCGCCGACGTGTCGCTGGTGGCGAGCGGCACGGCGACGCTCGAAGCGGCGCTGATCAAGCGGCCGATGGTCATCACGTACAAGATGGCGCCTTCTTCCTGGTGGATTGGCAAGCGCCTGGTCAAGTTGCCCTACGTTGGCCTGCCCAACATCCTCGCCGGGCGCTTCGTGGTGCCGGAGATCCTGCAGGATGCGGCGACCCCGGAAAATCTCGCCGAGGCGCTGGTCAAGCTCTACGAGGACAAGGAAAATGCCAAGTCGGTGGCCGAGGCGTTTACCGACATCCACCTGCAACTGCGCCAAAACAACGCCGAGAAGGCCGCTGCGGCGGTCATCGAATGCCTGAACTGATCATCCCGTCCGGCCTTGTCTGTGGCATCGACGAGGCCGGGCGCGGGCCGCTGGCCGGGCCGGTGGTGGCGGCGGCGGTGATCCTCGATGCGGAACGACCGATTGCCGGGCTCGACGACTCGAAGAAGCTTGGCGATAGGAAACGCGAGGCGCTGGCGCTGCTGATCCGCGAACGGGCGGTGGCTTGGGCGGTCGCCGAGGCGACGGTCGAGGAAATCGACCGCCTCAATATCCTGCAGGCGACCTTCCTTGCCATGCAGCGCGCCGTGGCGGGATTAGGCATCCGCCCGACCAGTGCCCTGGTGGACGGCAATCGCTGCCCGCAACTCGCTATCCCGGTCACGGCAGTGATCAAGGGTGACGGCAAGATTGCGTCGATCGCCGCGGCATCGATTCTCGCCAAGACGGTTCGCGACGCCGCGATGCGCATGCTGCATGCGCGGTATCCGCAGTATGGGTTCGCCAGCCACATGGGTTACCCGACGGCCACACATCTCCGGGCGCTGGAAGCGCATGGCGTATCGCCGGTGCATCGCCGCAGCTTCGGCCCGGTGGCCAGAATGCTTGCGCTGCCATGCAACTGATCCGGTCGCGCGCCAACCCGTTCTTCAGGAGCCTCAAGTGTCTCGCCGAATCCGGCCGCGAGCGCCGCAAGACCGGGCGCACCCTGCTCGATGGAGTCCATCTGGTCGCAGCGTACGAAGCGGTGAATGGCCCCGTCGAGACGCTGGTCGTCAGCGAAACGGCGCTGGCCGGCGGCGAAATCGCCGATTTCGTTGGCGGACGCGCGATGGTCGTTCTGGCTGACAGCCTGCTGCGTGATCTCGGGCTGGTCGAGACGCCGAGCGGTCTGCTGGCAGTCGTGGCCATTCCGACCGCAACGGTTGCGGTCAACCTCGAAAAGGACGCCATTTTGCTCGACGGTGTCCAGGATCCGGGGAACGTCGGCGCGATCCTACGCACCGCAGCCGCGGCGGGCGTCGGACAGGCCTTGCTCGGGCCGGGCTGCGCCGCAGCTTGGTCGCCCAAAGTACTGCGGGCCGGGCAGGGCGCGCATTTCGCGTTGACTATTCACGAGGATGCCGATCTCGGCGCCTTCATGGCCGGCTACCGGGGGACGACGGCGGTCACCTGCCTGGATGATGCGACCCCGCTCTACGACGCGCGCTGGAAAGGCCCTTTGGCGTGGGTTTTCGGCTCCGAAGGCCAGGGTGTTCACCGCGATCTGGTGGCTGCTGCCAGACTGAGGATACGGATTCCGATGCCCGGTGCGGTCGAGTCGCTGAACGTCGCCGCCGCTGCCGCGGTTTGCCTGTTCGAGGCGGTTCGGCGGCAGTTGAGTTAGTTTATGGCTGGATGCGGCC
>DAOMFF010000001.1:0-33224 GCA_035429665.1 Azonexus sp. | reverse complement strand
CGCAGTTCCAGGCGATGTCGGTGGCCTTCGACGACCACGGCGAAATGGTGCCGATACGCGGGGCGACGAGGAACATTTCACCAGCTTCGCTGCCGGCCGCCTTTTCTTCCAGCAGTGTCGCCAGCTTGGCGCGCTCGTCGGCGTTCAGCGCACCTTTCTGCGCCACGACATGCCAGTAGTCGGCAGCAACCGATTCGATGTCCGAGACCGCCGCGACCAGGCGGGCGAGCAGGCGTTGCAGGCGGAAGGCGGAAAAGGCGGCATCGCCCTTGAGGCGAAGAATGTCGGCCATGGGGAGGTGAGTCGGGTCGGGCGGAGAGGCAGGAATTATACCTGAGGCAATGCAGGGCGAACCGGGGTTGCCCGAGAGGCTGCCTGAGGCGGCAAATTGATCGCTTGGCCCGGTTTGCGCAATGAAGTTACGTAGAATCCGTAATTCTTCATCTTCACCATCCGACGATATGGTTCGAAGGCGCAATCTGTTGCGCAGCGATAAACCGCCGCTGCAGCACGTTCATCCACGGAAAGCCCCAGGAGAAGAAGCATGGATATTGTTCAGTCGGAACTTGCCGATCACATCGGCACCATCACCTTGAATCACAAGGAGAAGCTCAATGCCCTGTCGACCGAACTGGTCGAAGCGGTGATCTCGGCGCTGAACGAATTCCGGCGCGGCAAGGCGCGAGTGGTCGTGCTGCGCGCCAAACCGGGGGCGAAAGTCTGGTCGGCCGGGCACGATGTCTGGGAACTGCCGGTGGACGGGCGCGATCCACTGGGCTGGGACGATCCGCTGCGTTCGCTGATCCGTGAAATCGAGATATTTCCGGCGCCGGTAATCGCCATGATCGAAGGGTCGGTGTGGGGTGGCGCCTGCGAGACGATCTTCGCCTGCGACCTGATCATTGCGTCACCGGGCACCACCTTCGCCGTCACCCCCTCGCGGCTTGGCGTGCCGTACAACGTCAGCGGCGTGCTGACCTTCTTCAACGCGGCGCCCTATCGCCTGGTCAAGGAAATGGCCTTCACCGCCAAGCCGGTGAGCGCCCAGCGTGCCGAGCAGGTCGGGATGATCAATTATGTCGTGGATAACGACCAGATCGAGGAATTCACTTACGAGATGGCACGGGGAATCACGCACAATGCCCCGTTGTCGATATCGGTGATGAAGGACCAGTTGCGCATTCTCGCCGGGGCCCACCCGATGAGTCCGCAGGGCTTCGAGCGGATTCAGGGTCTGCGCCGCGTGGTCTATGACAGCAACGACTACAAGGAAGGCATTCACGCTTTCAAGGAAAAGCGGAAACCGGTTTTCACCGGCACCTGAGCCGGCTCCAAGCAGGGCCGGCAGCGATCGGAGGGCCGCCGGCGCCGGTGGCTGAAGCGATATTGGATATGCTGGCGGAAGTCTGAAATGGCCGGTTCGCCGCGTTTCGCCCCACCCCTTGCGAACACCATTTCAGCAGCCCGTGGTAGTGGTATCCTTCTTCTTTACCCAGCCCAGCCGAGCGATCGATGCCGATCACGATCAACCTGAAAAGTGCCGTGTTTGCCGTCTCGGATGCCCTCGATCTAGTCGGCGTCAGCGATTTCCAGCACGGCAAGCGCGTTGCCATGATCGCCCGCGAGACGGCGTTGCTGCTCGGTCTGCCCGAAGCGCGCCTGGAGAATCTTGTCTTCGCCGGTCTGCTGCACGACATGGGGGTTTCCTCGACCGCCGAGCACCGCCGACTGGTCTCCGACGACCCTGACGTCGACAGGCAGGCGCACTGCGAGCGTGCCTTCCATCTCATGCAACCGTTCGCCCACCTCTCGCTGCTGGCCAACGCCGTCCGCCATCACCACACGCCATGGACCGAACTGCCGGTCGGCCTCGGCGAGGCGGATGCCATCGACAGCAACCTGATCCTCTTGGCCGACCGGGTGGATACGCTGCTGCTGCGGCATGGTCTGGAGAACCCGCTGTTTCACAGCACGGATATCTGCCGCGAGATTTCCGCGCTTTCGGGCAGCGTGCTGCAGCCGGATGTGGTCGATGCCTTCCTGGCCGCCGCCTCGCGCGAGGCGTTCTGGATCTCGCTCGTGCCGCGCCACGTGCAGACCTACCTGAACGAACTTGAATTGCCTTTGTGGGCAGTCACCATCGAATTCCCGCAGTTCCGCCACGTGGCGCGGCTGATTTCCAGCATTGTCGATGCCAAGAGTCACTTCACCGCTTCCCACTCGCTCGGTGTCGCGCAACTGTCGCGCTATCTCGGAGAGCGCATGGGCTTCGCGCCGGATTCGCTGGCCAAGATGGAAATCGCCGGGCTGATGCACGACATCGGCAAGCTCTGCGTGCCGGACGAAATCGTCGAAAAGCCGGCGCGCCTGACGGTCGCCGAGTTCTCGGTCATGGAACGGCACAGTTTCGAAACCTTCCAGATCCTGCGCCATGTCCCCGGTCTGGAGACAGTTGCCGAATGGGCAGCCTTCCACCACGAAGCGCTCAATGGCCACGGCTACCCGTTCCGCCGCTCAGCGCCGACCCTAGTGCCGGAAGCGCGCATCATCGCCGTCGCCGACGTCTTCCAGGCGCTGGCCCAGGTGCGCCCCTACCGCGGCGCGCAGCGGCTCGACGAAATATCGTGCACCCTGGGAGAATTCGCCGGCAAGGGAATTCTCGACCCGGACATCGTCGCCCTCGCCCGTGAAGACCTCGACAGCAGCTTTCGCGCCGCAACGCAGACGATCTGACGGTCACCGATGAGTGCCTGCTGGCCCCTGGCCTTCGTCGACCTCGAAACCACCGGCGCCACCGCCACCAGCGACCGCATCACCGAAATCGGCATCATCGAAGTGGATGAGGATGGATCGGTGCGCGAGTGGCAGCAATTGGTCAACCCGGGC
This sequence comes from Azonexus sp., assembly GCA_035429665.1. Lineage (GTDB taxonomy): Bacteria > Pseudomonadota > Gammaproteobacteria > Burkholderiales > Rhodocyclaceae > Azonexus. Next base: position 30,338 of record DAOMFF010000001.1, on the reverse strand, counting down.
ACCCGCATCCCGCCGTTCATCGAGCAACTGACCGGGATCAGCAACGAGCTGGTGGCCGCTGCCCCGGCCTTCGCCGATGTTGCCGACGAAACCTTGCGCCGACTGGAGGGCCGGCTGTTCATCGCCCACAACGCGCGCTTCGATTATGGCTTCCTGAAGAACGAGTTCAAGCGCCTCGGCGTCGCCTTCCGGGCGCCGGTGCTGTGCACGGTCAAGCTGTCGCGCAGCCTGTTCCCGGAACACCAGCGGCACAATCTGGATTCGCTCATCGAGCGTCACAATCTGGCAGTCGGCGCTCGCCACCGGGCACTGGCCGATGCGCAACTGATCCGCCAATTCTGGCAAAAAATCCACGTCGACCGCAGCAGCGACGAAATCGAGGCTGCGCTCAAGGCGCAGAACGGCCGCCCCAGCCTGCCGCCGCACCTCGACGCTGGCATCGTCGACGAGTTGCCCGACACTCCAGGCGTCTATCTTTTCTACGCCGACAACGATCTGCCGCTTTACGTCGGCAAGGCCCGGGACATTCGCCAGCGGGTGCTCTCGCATTTCTCGGCCGACCACAGTTCGGCCAGGGAAATGAACCTCGCCCAGCAGGTCAGGCGCATCGACTGGATCGAAACCGCCGGCGAGATCGGCGCCCTGCTCAAGGAAGCCGCACTGGTCAAACAACTTCAGCCCAGCCATAACCGCCAACTGCGCCGGAACGAAGATATCTGCACGTGGACACTGGTCGACGAAGGTAACGGTTGGCTGCGCCCGGAACTCGCCGCGGCGCGCAATCTCGACTTCGGCAGTGGTGCCTCGTGCTACGGCCTGTTCAAGAGCGCCAGGGAAGCCGGCGAAACGCTGCGCGCCTTGGCCGTCGAGCACAATCTGTGCGACGCGCTGCTCGGTCTGGAAAAGACAGTCCCCGGCAAACCCTGCTTCGGCTACCAGATCAAGCGTTGCCGGGGTGCCTGCATCGGCAACGAGCCATTCGCCAAGCACACGCTGCGCCTGGTCGCCGCACTGGCCCGGCTCAAGCTCGTTTCCTGGCCATTCGCTGGCCTCGCGCTGATCCGCGAAGGCGACGAAGCCCACGTGATCCACGCTTGGCGCTACCTCGGCACTGTGCGATCCGACGAGGAAATCCAGGCCCTGCTCGATGCCGGCCGCCCGCCATTCGACCGAGACACCTACAAGATTGTCGTCAAGTACGTGGCGAAGATGATTCCGTTGATATTCGCTCGCCCTGCCAATCCTGGAGTAACTCTGAGATGAAACCCTACAACACACTGCTTGTCGCCACCCTCGCCTTGCCCAGTCTTTCTGTCGCGGCCGAGGAGATCGGCTGCGCCACCACCGCCTGGAAGCTGATCGGCGCCAACCACCGGGTCTGCGTCTATGCCTACGACGACCCGAAGGTTCCCGGCGTCACCTGCCACGTCAGCCAGGCGCGCACCGGCGGCGTCAAGGGCAGTTTCGGGCTGGCCGAAGACCCGTCACAGTTTTCACTGGCGTGCCGCCAGGTCGGGCCGATCACCCTGCCGGCGAATCTCCCCGACGAAGATGTCGTCTTCAGCGAAAACACCTCGCTGATCTTCAAGGAAACGAAAATCACGCGTTTCGTCGACCGCAAGCGCAATGTGCTGGTCTATCTGGCGATCAGCCGCAAGATCATCGAGGGCGCGCCCGCCAACGCCATCTCGACGGTGCCGATCCAGCCGTGGGGGGGCAAGTGAGCGGCAGGACATCGTTGGGCGACATCGCACCCTATATCACCCGGGACGGCTCGGAGATCCGCGAACTGCTGCACCCGAGCGTGCATCCCGTGCGCAACCAGAGCCTCGCCGAAGCGGTCGTCCCGCCCGGCGCCAAAACCCGGCTGCACCGCCACGAAACCAGCGAGGAGATCTACCACGTGACGCGGGGCAGCGGCCGAATGACGCTGGGGGTGGAGACGTTTGCGATCGCGGTCGGCGACAGCATCGCGATTGCGCCCGGCACGCCGCATTGCGTCGAGAATGCCGACACGGATGCGCTGCACATCCTGTGCTGCTGTGCTCCGGCGTATTCGCACGACGACACGACCCTGCTCTGAGTCCTCGAACAACGCGGAAAGTGCTGAAAACGAACGTAAACGGAAAACGCCGCGTTGAGCGGCGTTTTGTATCGGTGCCTTGTGCACCGGTTATCGGGTTTCCCCGTCTGGGTACTGACTAGTCATCCTGAGGAAGTTGCATTCTCAATAATCGCTCTCCAAGTGGTTAGCTATACGAAACTGCAATTCCTTTTTACGCCTAATCCACCCGAAGCGCAACAGGCTTTTTGTACGTCAAGGTAATCAATGGTCTTTGCTACGCGCAGCTATTTCCGGCCAGGCCATCCTCAGGTAGTAGCCCATGGACCACAAGGTAAGAAGCGCGGCGACCCACATCAGCCAGCTCCCGAGAAGCCGGCAGTCAATCCCCAGAAATTCCTCGTAGTAGAGCAGCATCGGAATTGCGACCATTTGCGCGACGGTCTTGATCTTCCCCAGCATCGATACCGCCACGCTCCTCGACGCACCAATCCCGGCCATCCATTCGCGCAATGCCGAGATGGTGATTTCACGCCCGATAACGATCGCGGCGACGATGGCGTCTGTGCGTCCCAACTGAACCAGGACGATCAGGGCCGCTGCAACTATCAGCTTGTCGGCAACCGGATCGAGAAAAGCGCCAAACGCCGATGTCTGGTTCCACCTGCGCGCCAGGAAACCGTCGGCCCAGTCGGTAACTGCCGCTGCGATGAACAGCGAGGTCGCCGCCACATCGCGCTCATGGCCTGTAACCCAGCCGGCGGGCAGATAATAGACCGCTATCAGCAAGGGTATGGCGACGATGCGCAGCCAGGTCAGCAGGATGGGCAGGTTGAAGGGCATTGGTTCAGTGTAGCGCTGCGAATATCTCTTCGGCCTGTTTCCGGCTGATTCCGGGAACTTCGGCCAGTTGGTCCGGCGATGCTGCAAGGACACCGGCCAGGCCACCAAAACGCGCGACCAGAGCCTTGCGACGGGCCGCACCGATGCCCGGCAGATCTTCGAGCTTTGAAGTCCTGCGGGCCTTGCCGCGCCGTGCCCGATGGCCGGTGATGGCAAAGCGGTGCGCTTCGTCGCGAATTTCCTGGATCAGGTGCAATGCCGGATGTTCCGCCGGCAATTGTAACGGCTCGCGGGCATCCGGGAAAACCAGCGTTTCCAATCCGGGCTTTCTCCCCTCGCCCTTGGCGACTCCGATCATCGCCAGTTCTCCCAGTCCGAGTTCCGCGAGCGCCGCATGCGCACACGCGACCTGCCCCTTGCCACCGTCGATCAGGATCAGGTCCGGCGCCATGCCTTCGCCGCCAGCCACACGCTCGTAACGCCGGCTGACGGCCTGGCGCATGGCGGCATAATCGTCGCCGGGCTCGATGTCGCGGATGTTGAAGCGCCGGTAGTCAGCCTTTTTCATGCCGTTTTCCTGGTAGACCACGCACGATGCGACGGCGGCCTCGCCCTGCGTATGGCTGACGTCGAAACATTCGATGCGCCGGATTGCGTCAGGCAGCGCCAGGACCTGCTGCAGCGCCAGCAGGCGCTGTTCCTGCTGGGCCGACGCCTGATTGCGGGCGACGATGGCGAGTCGAGCGTTCTGTACAGCCATGTCGGCCCACGCCCGGTGCACGACCGAACGCGCCTCGATGAAGGGCACCGCCCGCCCGGCCAGTTCGGCAAGCAGTTGCCCGACATCGCTCCCCTCTTCCTGCTCGGGAGACGGCAGCGCGATTATTCTGGCGGGTGCCGGGTGGGCGGCGTAGTGCTGCCGGATGAATGCCGCGACGGCCTCGGCCGGCGAGCAGTCGCCGCCATTGACCGGAAATTGCGGCCGGTCTCCCAGATGCCTGCCTCCCCTGACCATGGCCAGATTGACGCAAAGCTGCCCGCTTTCGCGCAGGGCGACGACGACGTCAATGTCCTCGCCCTTGCTGTTGGAAACGTACTGCTTTTCCTGAACCTGGCGCAGGGACTGTATCTGGTCGCGGTACACCGCCGCCTGTTCGAACGCAAGTCTCGCCGATGCCGCCTCCATCGCTTTCGTCAGGCGCCCGGTGACCTCCTGCTGGCGCCCGAGCAGGAACATCGACGCCAGTTGAACGTCCGCCGCATAGGCTTCGGGGCTGACGTGACCGACACACGGCCCGCTGCAGCGCTTGATCTGGTAGAGCAGGCAGGGGCGTGAGCGATTGGCGAACACCGAATCCTCGCAGGTGCGCAGTCGGAACATCTTCTGCAACAGATGGATGCTGTCGCGGATCGCCCACGACGAAGGATATGGACCGAAATAGTCCGCCTTGCGATCGGGATTGCCGCGAAAGAAGCCGAGCCGGGGAAATTCGTCCCTGGTGAGGACGATGTAGGGATAGGATTTGTCGTCGCGAAACAGGATGTTGTAACGCGGCGACAACGACTTGATCAGGTTGTTTTCGAGAAGCAGCGCTTCCGCTTCGGTACGTGTCGCGGTCGTTTCGACGGCGGCGATCTGGCTGACCATATGGGCGATGCGCGGACTCGCCAGGTTCTCGCGGAAATAGGATGAAACCCGTTTCTTCAGGTTCTTCGCCTTGCCGACGTAGAGTACGGCGCCGCCGGCATCGAGCATCCGGTAGACCCCGGGCAACTCGGTCAGCGAGGCGAGAAACTCGCGGGCATCGAAACTCATGCCGCTTCCGGATTACCCGAGTCGCGCCTTGACGCCGGCAAAGACGGCTTCGAAGCTGTCACGCGACAGGCGCCCCGTCCGCCAGTTGTAGCCGCTGCAGTGGTAGCTGTCGACCAGCAGGCGGCCATCCGGCAAGGCATGGCTGACGTTGTGACCAAACACGTGGCCCGCCGGCCTGAGGCGGTAGGCGCGAAGCACCGCTTGATGGGCGATGGCACCGAGGGCGACGATGACTTTCAGGCGCGGCATCGCCGCCAGTTCGGCCTGAAGATGGGCATTGCATTCGTGGATCTCGGCGGTCGTCGGCTTGTTGGCTGGCGGCAGGCAGCGCACGGCATTGGTGATCCGGCAGTTGACCAGGCGCATCGCCGGATTGGCCCGGCTGTCCGGCCCGAGAGGCGCGTCCGTGGTGGCAAAGGCGAAGCGGTGCAGTGCCGGATAGAGCAATTCACCGGCGACGTCACCGGTGAACGGACGACCGGTCCGGTTGGCTCCCTTTTCGCCTGGCGCGAGTCCGACCACCAGTAGTTCGGCGTCCAGCGGACCGAAGGCCGCGACCGGCAGCGCGTGCCAGTCCGGATCGCGCCGGCGGATAATGGCGAGGTGCCCTGCCAGGCGCGGGCACGCGGTACAGTCCTGCGGATCATGGAATGACGACATGGCGACGATGGTAGCATGCCGTCCATGCAGCTTCATTGGGACATCTTCTGCCACGCAATCGACAATCAAGGGGATATCGGCGTCTGCTGGCGGCTCGCCCGGCAACTGGCGGCGGAGCATGGCAAGCAGGTGCGGCTGTGGCTCGACGATGTGGATGGCCTGCGGCTACTGTGCCCTGCAGTCGATGTCGCAAGAGACAAACAGCATTGCCAGGGCGTCGAAATTCGTCGCTGGGCCGGAAATGTTGCGGTGGACCGCGTTGGCGAGGTGATTATCGAGGGCTTCGGCTGCAAGCTTCCGGAAAATTACCTGGTGGCGATGGCGCAGGCGGCGACCAAGCCTTGCTGGATCAATCTCGAATACCTCACCGCCGAATCCTGGATTGAAGGTTGCCACGGCGTGGCTTCACCTCACCCGATCCTGCCGCTGACCAAATATTTTTATTTTCCGGGCTTTTCGGCTGCCACGGGCGGTCTGTTATGTGAAAAGGGTCTGCTTGCGCGACGCGATGCGGTTGCAACGCGCCGTCCTGCTCGCGAGGGCATCGATATCAGCCTGTTCTGTTACGACAACGCGCCGGTGGGTGAACTGCTCGACGTTTTGGCGGGCTCACCGAGTCCGGTTCGTGTCCATGTCGCCGCCGGCAAGCCGCTGGCTGCCGTCCAGACCCATTGCGGCGGAAAAGACCCATGGCAGTTCGGCGACTTGCGGGTAATTCGGTTCGACCCCCTGCCGCTCGATGAGTACGATGAGTTGCTGTGGCGCTGCGATATCAATTTCGTTCGCGGCGAAGATTCCTTCGTCCGTGCACAATGGGCCGGCAAGGCATTTGTCTGGCAGCCTTACGTCCAGGAGGCCGGCGCCCATCTGGTCAAGCTGGATGCCTTTCTCGAGCGCTACACTGCCGGGATGGATGATTTCGCGGCGACTGCCGCGGTCAACCTGTTCAAGGCATGGAATTCTGGCAGCCACCTTCGCCACGCCTGGGCGGATTTTCTCGCAGCGAGGATGGAAATCACGGCGCACACACGCCGCTGGAGCCAAGGTCTTGGTGAGCGCCCAGACCTGTGTGCAGCGCTCGTCAAGTTCTGTGCCACCAAGGTATAATTTCAAGCTTACTTTTTTGGCATCTTGGGAACTTCGAATGAAAACCGCACAGGAACTCCGCTCCGGCAACGTCATCATGGTTGGCTCCGACGCGCTCGTTGTCCAGAAGACCGAGTACAGCAAGTCCGGCCGCAATGCGTCGGTGGTCAAGATGAAGCTCAAGAATCTTTTGAGCGGCGCCGCTTCGGAAGCGGTCTATCGGGCCGACGACAAGTTCGAGGTCGTCGTCCTCGAAAAGAAGGAAGTCACCTATTCCTACTTCGCCGATCCGATGTACGTATTCATGGACGCCGAGTACAACCAGTTCGAGGTTGAAGCGGAGAACATGGTCGACGCGCTCAAGTACCTCGAAGACGGTCTCGCCTGCGAGGTTGTCTTTTACAACGGCAAGGCAATTTCGGTCGAACTGCCGAACAGCGTGGTCCGCGAAGTCGTTTACACCGAACCCGCGGTCAAAGGCGACACCTCCGGGAAGGTATTGAAGCCGGCGCGCCTCGCCACCGGTTTCGAATTGCCGGTTCCGGCCTTCATCAGCATCGGCGACAAGATCGAAATCGACACCCGTACCGACGAGTACAAGAGCCGCGCCAAGTAATCGGTGGTCTGTTGCTTGCATTGGACGGGCAGCTTCGGCTGCCCGTTTTCGTTCATGTCGCCGGTTCCGCCGGTGACGGCATCGCTCGTGAATCAGTCCGTCAATCGCGCAACGGTTTCCAGCGCTGCGCGGTAGCGCGGGTCGGCCTGAAGCGTTTGCCAGTCCATCGGTGCCTGCTTCGGCAACAAGGCTTCGACCCGCCTGCCTCTGGCCGGATCCACCGCCGGATGCCAGTCAGCCAGAACCTCGCCCACGGCATCCGGGGAATTGCACACAAGCAACATGTCGCAACCGGCACGATAGGCCACATCGACGCGATCGAGCATGCCACCGACGACTCCGGCGCCCTGCATCGACAGATCGTCGGTGAAGACGACGCCATAGAACTTTATGTCATTCCTTAAATAGTCTATCCATCTATTTGAAAATACAGCCGTATTGCAATCCATACAGTTGTAAATCACGTGCGCGGCCATCACCGCATCGAGGTCGAGCCTGCGGTAGGGAAGCAGGTCGTCCTGCATTGCCTCGAGGCTGCGGTCATCGACGGGAAGTTCGACATGCGAATCGGGAATCACGTAGCCATGCCCCGGAAAATGCTTGCCACAGCTTCCCATGCCACCGTCACGCAAGCCAGCCGTCAGCGCCCTGGCCAGCGCGATGACGGCATCCGGCTGGCGATGAAACGCGCGATCGCCGATCACCCGCGACGGTCCGTAGTCGAGGTCGAGAACCGGGGTAAACGAATAATCGACCCCGCGCGCGCGCAGTTCGGCGGCGAGCACGTAGCCCAACTGGCGCGCGGAATCGAGTGCTGCTTCGGGTTGCTGATCCCAAAGCCGCCCGAGGGCAGCCATCGCTGGCAGCTTGGTGAATCCCTCACGGAAGCGCTGCACCCTGCCCCCTTCATGATCGACGGTGATCAGGAACGGATTGCGCAGCGCGTGGATCTCGCGCGTCAGCGCTTCCAGTTGCCCGGGATTCTCATAGTTCCGGGAAAACAGGATGATCCCGCCAACCAGCGGGTGGGAGAGGCGCTCGCGATCGAGATCGCCAAGTCGGGTGCCGGCGATGTCGATCATCAGGGGACCGATGGCGAGTTGCTTCATGGGCGTTCCAGAATGACGCAGGCGATGGCGTATTCGGCTTCATCGCTCAGGGAAAGGTGAACCGTGAGCTCCTGGTTTTCGATCATTTCAGCCAGTTGACCGCGAAAGGCCAGTATGGGCTTGCCCAGTTCGTCGTGAGCGACGGCAATGGCGGGCAGGACGGCCGGCGGGCGCACGCCGGTGCCCAGCGCCTTGCAGAACGCCTCCTTGGCGGCAAAGCGCTTGGCGAGAAACCGTCCCTTGGCGCCAGCTTGGGCAAATTCCGTGAGTTCTTGCGGAGCGAGCAGCTTTTCCAGCGCTCGCTCACCGTGCCGCTCCCACATCCCCTGCAGACGCTTGACCGCAACAATGTCGGTGCCGATGCCGTGGATCATTCGCCACGCTCGGCGGCTTCGCGCATCAACTGTTTCATTTCGCGGACGGCTTCGCGCAGGCCGACAAATACCGCGCGGCTGACGATGGCGTGGCCGATGTGCAGTTCGCGGACCCCGGCCAGCCGGGCGACCGGCTGGACGTTGTAGTAATTGAGCGCGTGGCCGGCATTGAAACGCATGCCGAGTTTGCGAACACGCTCGCCGGCCTGACGGATCTTGCCCAGTTCGGTGATCACCGCCTGTGCTTCGGCGTCGCGGCCCATGGCGTGGAAGGCATGGGCATACGGGCCGGTATGAATTTCGCAGACGCGGGCGCCAATGCGCGCCGCCGCCTCGATCTGCGGAATCTCGGCATCGATGAAGACACTGGTCATGATGCCGGCGTCGGTCAGACGGGCAATGACCTCGGCCAGACGAGCCTCCTGGGCGAGGATATCGAGTCCGCCTTCGGTGGTCACCTCGTGGCGACCTTCCGGCACCAACATCGCCATCTCCGGCTTCAGGCCGCAGGCAATGCCGACCATTTCTTCGGTCGCGGCCATTTCAAGGTTCAACTTGATCTGGGTCAGGTCGCGCAATCGGCGGACATCGGCGTCCTGGATATGGCGACGATCCTCACGGAGATGAACCGTAATGCCGTCGGCACCACCAAGATGGGCCTCGACGGCGCCCCAGACGGGATCGGGTTCGTAGGTAAGGCGCGCCTGCCGCAGTGTGGCGATGTGGTCGATATTGACGCCAAGTTCGATCATGGTTCCTGCAACTCCTTGAATATTCTGCGTGTTTCCAGTTCCTTGCCGCCGAGATAATAAGCCATCAGCGTGCGCATCAGCTGCTTGGCCTCGCCGCGCGATCGCGGATCCGAGAAATCCTCGGCCGCAAGATCGCGCAAGGTCTTGCCGCTCACCGCCTGGGCGGCGGCACCCGCATGCTCCAGCCGCACCGGACCGTGTTCCATGCGGTAGGTGTAATGGGCTGCGGGAACGATTTCCTTGCCGCTACTGTCGTGATTCAAGGTCAGTCCGTAGCCGAGCTCCTGCAACAGTGCCTTCTCGAAGCGGCGGAGATCGGCCTCGCGCTCCCCGGCCCCGGCATCTTCGGCCAGCCGCGAGAGCGTTTCCACGTAGCGCGCGAAGAGTTTCTCGTGGGCATCCTCGCGCGGCAGCAGGTGCATCAGCAGTTCATTGAGGTAATACCCGCAAAAAAGTGCTGCACCCGCCAGCAAGGGTTGCCCGCCCTGCCATTCGGCCTTCATCAGCGTGAGAACTTCACCCTTGCCGGCCCAGCCCAGTTCAAGGGGCTGAAATGCCATCAACAGGCCGCGAATCGCTGAACGTGGGCGGCGCGCCCCGCGTGCCAGCAGGGCCATGCGCCCGAAGTCACGGGAAAAGACTTCGACGATGAGACTGGTTTCCCGGAACGGGTAGGCGTGCAAGACGTAGGCCGGCTGGCCATCGACTTTGCTGCGCAGGTTCATTCGTAACCGAGACTCTTCAGCAGGCGCTCGTCGTCGTTCCAGCCGGATTTGACCTTGACCCACACCTCAAGATAGACCTTGCCGTCGAACAGGCGCTCCATGTCCTGACGGGCCTCGCTGGCGATGCGCTTAAGCGATTCGCCGCCCTTGCCGATGACGATCGCCTTGTGACCCTCGCGGTCAACGACGATTGCCGCGAAAATCCGCCGCAGATTGCCTTCGATTTCGAATTTCTCGATCTCGACCGTCGTCGCATAGGGCAGTTCGTCGCCAACGAGGCGGAAGACCTTTTCACGGAGGTATTCGGCGGCGAGAAAGCGTTCGCTCTTGTCGGTCAGATCGTCCTCCGGAAACATCAGACCTTCGTTGGGCAGATACTTGCGCGCTTCGGCAAGCAATTCCCCGGTCTGGCGCCCCTTGGTCGCGCTGATCGGCACAATGGCCGCGTAATCATGCTCTGCGGAGACCCGGGCGATGAATGGCAACAGCGCCGCGCGATCCTTCAAGCGGTCGGTCTTGTTGATGACCAGAATGACCGGCCGGTCTCTGGGCAGCAACCTGACGACCGCCTGATCCTTGGCGTCGTAGGAACCGGCCTCGATGACGAAGAGCACCAGATCGACCTCGCTCAGGGTCTGCGTCACGCCGCGATTCATTGTCCGGTTCAAGGCATTGGTGAATCTGGTCTGGAAGCCTGGCGTATCGACGAACACGTATTGCGCGTCGTCGTTGGTGACGATGCCGGTGATCCGGTGCCGGGTGGTCTGCGCCTTGCGCGAAACGATGCTGATCTTCTCGCCGACAAGTTCGTTGAGCAATGTCGATTTGCCGACATTGGGACGGCCAACGATGGCGATGTACCCGGAACGGATCTTCGTCATGCCTTGAGTGCCTTCAGTGCGCTGTCGGCAGCGGCCTGCTCGGCCAGACGACGGCTGCTGCCCTGCCCGATCGTGCGCAAGGCGGGATTCTCGATTTCGCAAGCGACCTCGAAGCGCTGATCATGGGCCGCGCCGCTGGCCTCGATGACCTGATAGCGCGGCAACGGCTTCTTTCGGCCCTGCAGCCACTCCTGCAAGCGGGTCTTGGCATCCTTGCCGAGTTGGCCCGGCGTCAGTTCGTCGAACATGGGGAGGTAAAGGCGAGCGATGAGCGATTGCGCGGCGTCGAAGCCACCATCGAGATAGACGGCTCCGATCAGCGCCTCCACAGCATCGGCCAGAATCGACGGCCGCTCGCTGCCACCGCTTTTCAGTTCGCCCTCGCCCAGACGCAGGTAGGTGCCGATATTCAGCATAACGGCCAACCTGTGCAGCGCATCCTGACGAACCAGATTGGCACGCAACCGCGAAAGCTCGCCTTCCGCCAAATCCGGATGGCGCCTGAAAAGCGCCACGGCAATCACGCAGTTGAGAACCCCATCGCCGATGAATTCGAGCCGCTCGTTGTTGGGGTTGCCGAAGCTGCGATGTGTCAGCGCAGTCTGCAGCAACTCGCGATCGGCAAAGACATGCCCCAACGCCGCCGCCAGCGTCGACAAGTCAATCACCTGGGGCTCAGTCGGCGGTCGAACCTTTGTAGTTGATCACCAGGCTGACATTGCCGAAGAGCGGAATGCGCTTGTCGTAATCAAATGAAACCACGATCTTGCCCCGCTCCTTGGAAACATCGAGTTGTTCCGGCTTGAAGTCGAGTTGATCGATATTGGCGAAGTTGTCGAAAGTCCTTCTGACATCGGCAACCGTCGCTTCGGGCCCCACCTTGTTAACCGTTGCCTTGATATCCTTGAGAATCTTGTAGTACTCGACTGTTGTCGGCACGACCTTCATCCCCAGCACGGCCACCAGCGTTATCACGACGCCCCAGAAAATGAGTCCCGAAAGAGCCACCCCACGTTGATATTTCATTTCTTCTCCTACTTGAAGGAACCGATCCGGCTGGGACTGCTCAGGTTCAACCAGATAAAGAATGCCTTGCCCACAATATTCTGCTCGGGCACAAAACCCCAGAATCGACTGTCGCGGCTGTTGTCGCGATTATCGCCCATCATGAAGTAATGCCCGGCGGGTACCTTGCAGATGACACCGGCCGCATTGTAGGTGCAATTGTCCCTATACGGAAACCGGGTCGCATCGGGGATCAACGCCGGTGCATCACTGTCGTTCAGGTACCTGTACTCGACATCGCCAATTCTAGCGACATATTGTTCCGAGTAGTAGAGGCGTTCCGGATGATGGTAGTCGAAAATCTTCGTCGTTTCGACAGGCTGACCGTTGATGCTCAGACGCTTGTTCTGATAGGCAACTGTATCGCCCGGCAGCCCGATGACGCGCTTGATGTAATCGAGCGAAGGATCCTCCGGGTAGCGGAAAACCATTACGTCGCCCCGCTGTGGTGACTTGATGTCGATGATCTTCTTGTTGATGACCGGCAACCGGATGCCATAGATGAACTTGTTGACCAGGATGAAGTCGCCAACCTGCAAGGTCGGAATCATCGAACCCGAGGGGATCTTGAACGGCTCGAAAAGGAAGGAGCGCAGCAAGAAGACGACCAGGATGACCGGGAAGAAACTGGCGCCCCATTCCACCCACAGCGGTTCCTTGGCTTCGTTGGACTCACCTTGCCCATCCAGAACCCGATCGGCAAAGGCCTGCATCCATCCGGATCCGGAACTTTGGCCTGCGGCGCGTTGTGCCCGGCCCGATGCTGAGCCCCGGGTACCTGTAGCTTTTTTGCCAACCTCCTCGACGTCCTTGGCGTCGAATTCCTTCTTGTTGTTGAGATAGCCAAACAGCAGCAGATGATCGCAAAGTGAATTGATACGCTGGGGAATCCCGCCTGTGGCCTTGAATATTGCCTCAAGGCCATCCGGCGTAAAGCTGGGACATCCACTTGCCCCGGCGCATTTGAGCCGGTGCCCGATGTAGTCAAACGTCTCCGCCTCGCTCATCGGCTCGATGTGGTAGGAGGCAATGATCCGCTGCCTGAATTGCGTCAATTGAGGGCTCTGCAGGATTTCACGGAATTCGGGTTGCCCGACGAGAAAACTTCGCAGCAGGGGTTGGTTGCCGAACTGAAAATTCGAAAGCGTGCGCAATTCCTCGACGGCCTTGACAGTCAGATTCTGCGCCTCGTCTACGATAAGCAGGCAGCGCTTGCCCTTGCTCGTCAGGCCGATTAGGAACGCCTCAAGGGACTGGAGGACTTCGGATTTCTCGACACCCTTGGTGTGAATACCGAATGCCGCGCCGACAAGACGCAAGGTGTTGTCGGCATCGCCCCGGGTACTCACGAGATGCGCCGCGATTACCTTGTCCGGATCCAGACTTTCGAGCATCCTGCGAATGATCGTCGTCTTGCCCGTGCCTGATTCCCCGGTAATGATGACGAAGCCCTCATTCTGCTGCATGCCGTAATCGAGATACGCCGTGGCACGCAGATGTGCCTCGCTGGGAAAATAGAACTTCGAATCGGGGTTTGCCAGGAAGGGCTTGCTGGTCAAGCCATAGAAGGACGCGTACTTCCGCTCACGCAACTTCCGGAATTTCAGCACGTCGACCGCATAGAGCACACCGGTCACGACTGTCAGCACGAAAAGAATCAGGGCAAAATTCATTGGTTGAAATCTCAGCTATCGACACGCAGGATGGCGAGGAAGGCCTCCTGCGGAATTTCCACGCTGCCGACCTGTTTCATGCGCTTCTTGCCGGCCTTCTGTTTTTCCAGAAGTTTTCTCTTGCGTGTGATGTCACCGCCATAGCACTTGGCCAGAACGTCCTTGCGCATCGCCTTGACGTTCTCGCGGGCAACGATATGCGATCCGATCGCTGCCTGAATCGCCACGTCGTACATCTGGCGGGGAATCAGTTCACGCATCTTGGCGGCCAGTTCGCGGCCGCGATACTGCGAGTTGGCGCGATGCACGATCAGCGACAGGGCGTCCACCTTCTCGTTGTTGATGAGAATATCCAGCTTGACCACATCGGCTGCGCGGTATTCCCTGAACTCGTAGTCAAGCGACGCGTAGCCTTTCGAGCACGACTTCAGGCGGTCGAAGAAATCCATCACCACTTCGGCCATCGGAATTTCGTAAACCAGCTTTACCTGACGGCCGTGGTAATGCATATCGACCTGATTGCCACGCTTCTGGTTGCACAGCGTGATGACGTTTCCCAGATAATCCTGAGGCACGAAGATCGTGGCGGTGATGATCGGCTCGCGCACCTCTTCGACCTTGCTCAGTTCCGGCAGTTTGGCCGGATTTTCGACCTGAACGACCGAGCCGTCGCGCATGACGACCTCGTAGACGACGGTCGGCGCCGTGGTGATAAGATCCTGATCAAATTCGCGTTCCAGGCGCTCCTGGACGATTTCCATGTGCAGCAGGCCCAGAAATCCGCAGCGGAAACCGAAACCAAGCGCCTGCGAAACCTCTGGCTCGTAGTGCAGCGACGCATCGTTGAGTTTCAGCTTTTCCAGCGATTCGCGCAGGGAGTCATACTGATTGGATTCGACCGGGTAGAGTCCGGCAAACACCTGCGGCTTTATTTCCTTGAACCCCGGCAAGGGTTCGCTCGCCTTGCGGTCGACCCTGGTGATCGTGTCGCCGACCTTGGCCGCCTGCAATTCCTTGATCCCGGCAATGACGAACCCCACTTCGCCTGCGCGCAGTGCGTCGCGCGAAACCGACTTCGGGGAAAATACGCCGACCTGTTCGCACAGCTGCTGGGCACCACTCGCCATGAAAAGAAGCTTGTCCTTCGGCCGCATGACCCCGTCAACCACCCGCACCAGCATGACAACGCCGACGTAGTTGTCGAACCACGAGTCGATGATCAAGGCCTTGAGCGGCCCTTCCGGATTGCCCTTGGGTGGCGGAATGCGTGCAACCACCGCTTCAAGGATATCGTCAACCCCCCGTCCCGTCTTCGCCGACGCAAGGATGGCGTCGGTTGCGTCGATGCCGATCACGTCCTCGATCTCTTGTCGCGCATTGTCGGGGTCAGCCGAGGGAAGGTCGATCTTGTTCAGCACCGGCACAACCTCGACGTCGAGTTCAAGCGCCGTGTAGCAGTTGGCGACGGTTTGCGCCTCGACACCTTGCGAGGCGTCGACAACCAGAAGAGCACCTTCGCAGGCGGACAATGAACGCGAAACCTCATACGAGAAGTCAACGTGTCCCGGCGTGTCGATCAGGTTCAGGTTGTAGACCTTGCTGTCACGTGCCTTGTATTGCAGCGCCGCAGTCTGCGCCTTGATGGTGATGCCACGCTCGCGTTCGATATCCATCGAATCGAGAACCTGGGCCTCCATCTCGCGGTCCGACAGTCCACCGCAAAGATGGATGATGCGATCGGCAAGTGTCGATTTCCCGTGGTCGATATGGGCGATTATGGAGAAGTTGCGGATGTGATCCATTGATGCGAGTAAAAAAAGGGCGCTTTTGCAGCGCCCTTCCTTGTTCAGAAGGCCTTGAATTCTAGCGGATTCCGGCCAAGTATTCACGGGTTTTGACCTCGTCCAGAAAGTAATGGCAGATTTCGCTTTCACCATGCAGCAGAACGGGTACCAGTTCATCATATCTGGCTTCGAGCTGGGGATCGGAATCGACATCGAGAACCGTCACCGAAGCGCCAAATTCTTCCGCCAGCGGTGCCAATGCCACCTCCATCTCTTGACAAAGGTGGCAGTAACTACGGCTGAGAAGAGTCAGGTCAATTACCATTGAGACCCTTGATGGTCACGAAGGACTGCATCTCGCCACGGCGAATCAGGAGGGTAATGTTGCTGCCCTTTTCGAACTGCGCCAGCAACTTGTTGAACTGCTCGACCGTCGTGACTTCGGTCGTTGCCCCCTTGCTGATCAGCGCGATGATGATATCGCCGGGACGCAGATCGGCCCGCGCATTGGCACCGCGAACATCCTGGATCAGCAGGCCGGAGGACATCTTGAGGTCCCGCTTCTGCTCTGCAGTGAGTTCGCTCACCACCAGTCCGAGGCGATTGGCCTGCTGTTCCGCAGGCTTACCCCCACGGGAAGGACGACTGGCAGACACTTTCTCGTCGCTCATCTCGCCCACGGTTACGACGATGTCGCGGGTCGCGCCCTTGCGCCAGACCTGAAGCGTCGATCGGGTTCCCGGCTTGGTTGCACCCACCATGCGCGGGAGGTCGGCGGAAGCATTGATCGGCTTGCCATCGAACTTGAGGATGACGTCACCCGGCTCGAGTCCCGCCTTGTCGGCCGGCCCGCCCTTTTCGACCGCATTTACGACGGCACCCATCGGCTTGCTCAACGCCAGTGACTCCGCCAGTTCCTTGCTGACTTCCTGAATCACCACGCCGAGACGACCGCGGCTGACTTTGCCCGAGACGCGCAACTGGTTCTGGATATCCATGGCAACGTCGATCGGAATGGCGAAGGAGACGCCCATGTAGCCACCGCTGCGACTGTAGATCTGCGAATTGATGCCGACCACCTCGCCGCGCATGTTGAACAGCGGACCGCCGGAATTGCCGGGATTGATCGCGACATCCGTCTGTATGAAGGGGACGTAGTTCTCCTGCGGCAATGAACGGCCCTTGGCCGAAACGATACCCGCCGTCACCGAATTGTCGAAACCGAACGGCGAACCGATGGCGACAACCCACTCGCCGACCTTGAGCTGCGCGGGATCCGCCATTTTTACGGCCGGGAGTCCACCGGCCTCGATCTTCAGCAGCGCGACGTCAGTGCGTTTGTCGGCGCCGATGATCTTCGCCTTGAATTCACGCTTGTCGGTCAGGCGCACGGTCACTTCATCCGCGCCGTCGACGACATGGGCATTGGTCAGAATATAGCCGTCCTGGCTCATGATAAAGCCCGACCCGAGCGACTTGTTCTCGAACTCGCGCGGTGTGCTGCCTCCCGGTCCCCGGGGAATGAAGCGCTTGAAGAATTCGAAGGCCGGGTCGCTCTCGTCGAACGGAAAGGGCATTCCCTGGTTGCCGCGCATCACCTGCGTCGTGCTGATATTGACGACGGCCGGTCCCTGTTTCTCGGCCAGCTCGGTGAAGTCAGGCAGACCACGGGTCTGCGCAAGCGCCAATGAAGAAACAAGAAGGAATGAAAAGAGAGCCAGAAAACGCTTCATTGGCGTGTACCTCCTGAATTGCTTAAGACGAACGGGAAACGATATGGGGATGATTTGCGGAAAAACCAGTACCCGCTGCCGCACGGCGGCGGACATGAAGAAACGCGACAAGCAAACCGGCCAGACCACCAAGCATCGCCCCTGGATCGTCTCCGAGAAGCATCCCGAGCACCGCGCCGGCGATAGTTGCGGTCAACGGCAGAACATAGGCCAAATTCGCGCTCCGGCGAACGCTGCCCGCGGCTATCTCGACCGTTACACGATCGCCGACCCCGGCTCCGATTTCGTTGGCGACCCGATAGGTTTTCGGCGTCGAACAGAACATCTGGGTTAGCTGCTGACCGCCGCAGCCGCCCGGTTCGTGGCAGCGCCCGCAACCTCCCTGCTCTATCTCGACCAGGGCATCGGCTTGGTTGATCTCGCGGACGATGGCGCGGACCGTACTTGGTTCGGAATTCATCAATTACCAGCGGCGATCCGGCGCGATATCGAGCAAGGGCCGCAGCTTCAGGGCCACCGCCTCACGGGCGCGGAAGATGCGCGAGCGCACGGTGCCGATCGGGCAATCCATCATGTCCGCGATTTCCTCGTAGGACAGCCCGTCAATTTCACGCAGGACAATCGCCCTGCGCAACTCCTCGGGCAACGCGTCGATGGCGGAATTGACGGTTTCCCCGATCTGCTTCGACATCAGAAGACTTTCCGGGGTGTTGATATCGCGCAGTTGATCGGCGGACTCGAAAGTCTCCGCTTCCTCGCTGTCGAACTGGGTCGATGTCGGTGCGCGCCGGCCTTGGGCGACCAGGTAATTCTTGGCCGTGTTGATGCCGATCCGGTAAAGCCAGGTATAGAAGGCGCTGTCGCCGCGAAACGACGGCAACGCCCGGTAGGCTTTGATAAAGGCTTCCTGCGTCACATCCTCGATTTCGGCGGAATCGCGAATGAAGCGCGATAGCAGACGCCCCAGCTTGCGCTGATACTTGCTAACCAACTGATCAAAGGCGTGTCGATCGCCAGCTTGCGCCCGCTCGACCAGTATCTGGTCAATCTCGCGCTCGCTCATAAGCTCTTGCATGCTCGGTCAGATTTTCACCGGTCTCTTCGTCGAGCGCAGTATATCCCAGTCGAATTACTCGGGCAGATACGTAGTTGCCCTTAATTGTGACCATCTGTAACGGCAAGAACCATTTTTGCCATGCTATATTTGGCTTTGTGCAATCCCGCTAGGGAAATAGTGTTGCAGAATTTCGATGTACTTATCATCGGCAGTGGCCTCGCCGGACAGTCAGCCGCGCTCCGACTGGCCGGACATTGCCGGGTGGCGCTTGTCAGCAAGCGCGGTCTTGAGGATTCGGCATCCGGCTGGGCGCAAGGGGGCATTGCCGCCGTTCTCGACAGCCAGGATTCGATCGAGGCTCATATCCGCGACACCCTGGTCGCCGGCGCCTGGCTCAATGACGAGAAAGCGACACGTTTCGTTGTCGAAAACGGTCGTCGTGCCATCGATTGGCTGATTGCCCAAGGCGTTCCCTTCACCCAGGATGAATCCGGATATCACCTAACCCGCGAAGGCGGACATAGCGCACGGCGGGTGATTCACGTTGCCGATGCGACCGGGTCGGCGGTTCAGGAAACACTGACCCGGCAGGTGCGCGCCACCCACAACATCAAGGTTTTTGAAAACCATATCGCGATCGACCTGATTACCGGCGCCAAACTGGGTACCGGCGAGAACCGCTGTTTCGGAGCTCACGTCCTCAACAGTCGAAGCGGCGATGTCATAACCATCAGCGCTCCCAACACCCTTATCGCGACGGGTGGCGCCGGCAAGGTCTATCTGTATACGACGAACCCCGATACCTCCACCGGCGATGGAGTGGCAATGGCCTGGCGGGCCGGCTGCCGGGTCGCCAATATGGAATTCATCCAGTTTCACCCGACCTGCCTGTATCACCCGCAGGCGAAGTCCTTCCTGATTTCCGAAGCGGTGCGCGGCGAAGGCGGCCTGCTTCGACTGCCCGATGGCACCCGCTTCATGCCGAGGCATGACGAGCGGGCCGAACTCGCGCCGCGTGACATCGTCGCTCGCGCCATCGACTTCGAAATGAAGAAGCGCGGCGTGGACTGCGTCTATCTGGACATCACCCACAAGGGCGAGGAATTCATCCGGGCGCATTTCCCGAATATCCATGCCCGTTGCCTCGAACTGGGCATCGATATCGCCAGCGAGCCGATTCCCGTCGTACCCGCGGCCCACTATACCTGCGGCGGCATCATCAGCGACCTGCGCGGGCGCACTGACGTCAAGGGCCTCTATGTTGCCGGCGAAGCTTCATGCACCGGCCTCCATGGCGCCAACCGACTGGCCTCGAACTCGCTGCTCGAATGTCTGGTCTTTGCCGAAGCTGCGGTCAACGATATCCTGGGTCGCAAAACCAGCCGCCCTCCCCGCTTGCCCCAATGGGATGAAAGCCGCGTCACCAATGCCGATGAGGAAGTGGTCATCTCCCACAACTGGGACGAATTGCGTCGCTTCATGTGGGACTACGTCGGCATCGTCCGCACCACGAAGCGGCTCAAGCGGGCACAGAATCGCATCCGCTTGCTGAAGTGGGAAATCGAGGAGTTCTACGCCAACTTCCGGGTCAGTCATGACCTGATCGAACTGCGCAATCTGGTCGTCACCGCCGACCTGATCATCCGTTGCGCCATGCGGCGCAAGGAAAGCCGCGGGCTGCACTTTTCACGTGACTATCCGGAAACGCTGCCGCACGCGAAAAGCACGATTCTCAGAAATCGCCTGAGCCGTCGCTGACTGAAGCGCGCCAGCGCAACCAGACCCGCAGGCGTCGGAATTCCTCGGACGCTGCAGAATCCGGTGCAACCACCATGAGCCACTTGCCTTCCGCGTGAGCGAGACGCATGACCGCCAGCCAGGGATGCGCCGTTGCACCGGGCAGCAGGCGAACAGGGGAGAACTCCGACTCACCGACGACCAGACAACTGACGCGCCCGTCTTCAGCGATGCGCAAGGCCCGGATTCGCGGCGTCAATGCGCGCGCAGCCGAGAACGTCGCAAGCAGGGTCACGACCGCGAGCAGGCAGGAAGTGACCAGGGACCAGCTTGTAAACGCAAGCGCAAGAAGGCCGATGACGGTTGAAACGAGACGGATCCCGTCGACAAAGCGCGAACGGTGCAGTCCGATGGTTATCGGAAACTGCACCGTTCCCTGCCGGCTGCCGCAGTGTTACGCGAGATCAGATGCGTTTGAGGGCGATTGTGCCATTGGTGCCGCCAAAACCGAACGAGTTCGAAAGCGCGGCATCGATCCTCATCGGGCGCGCCTGATTCGCACAATAGTCGAGGTCGCAACGCGCATCCTGGTTGAAGATGTTGATGGTCGGCGGCGAAATCTGATTGTGAATCGCCAGCGCCGTGAAAACCGCTTCAATTCCGCCCGCTGCGCCAAGCAGGTGGCCGGTCATCGACTTGGTGGAGTTGACCACAATATTCTTCACGACGTCGCCGAAAGCGCTCTTGACCGCCATCGTCTCCGCGACGTCGCCAAGCGGCGTCGAGGTGCCGTGGGCATTGACATACTGGACGTCGGACGGAGACAGCCCGGCATTCTTCATCGCCGCCAGCATGCAGCGCCGGGCGCCGTCGCCGCTCTCGGCCGGTTGCGTCATGTGATAGGCATCGGCGCTCATGCCGTAACCGGCGACTTCGGCGTAGATCCTCGCACCCCGAGCCCTCGCGTGCTCGTACTCCTCGAGCACCATGCAACCGGCACCTTCACCGAGAACGAAGCCATCGCGATCCCTGTCCCACGGCCGGCTGGCAGTCGTCGGGTCGTCGTTGCGGGTTGACAACGCACGGGCGGCACAGAACCCCCCCAAGCCAAGGGGTGACACGGTCGATTCCGCACCTCCGGCGACCATGATGTCGGCGTCGCCGTATTCGATGATGCGCGCGGCTTCGCCTACCGAATGGGTGCCGGTCGAGCAGGCGGTCACCAGCGCGATATTCGGACCCTTGAAACCGTACATGATCGACAGGTTGCCGGAAATCATGTTGATGATCGAGCCAGGAACGAAGAATGGCGACACCTTGCGGACACCGCCGGCATTGTATTCGTCCTTGGTCACTTCGATCAGCGGCAGGCCGCCGATGCCCGAACCGATTGCCACCCCCACGCGCTCGAGGTCGGCGACATTTTCCTTGTCCAGACCCGCGTCTCGCACCGCCTGAATCCCCGCCGCCATGCCGAAATGGATAAAGTTATCCATGCGGCGCGCGTCCTTGGACGAAATGTAGTGGGTAATGTCAAAACCTCTGACCTCGCCGGCAATCCGTACCGGAAAGGTGGACGTATCGAACTTGCTGACATGGCCAATGCCGGAGCGGCCAGCTACGATGTTTTGCCAGCCTTCTTCGACGGTATTTCCGACCGGACTAACAAGGCCCAGACCAGTGATTACGACTCTGCGACGTGTCAAGGTAAACTCCGAATACAAATGCGGCAAGGCCGACCATGGGGCCGGCCTTGTCGCTGAATCAGACGATATGTATCAGGCCTTGTTGGCCAGGATATAGTCGACCGCCTGCTGGACCGTGGTGATCTTCTCAGCCTGTTCGTCAGGAATTTCGCACTCGAATTCCTCTTCGAGCGCCATGACCAGTTCGACGGTATCCAGCGAATCCGCCCCCAGATCGTCAACGAACGATGACTCGTTCTTGATGTCCGCTTCATTGACGCCCAACTGTTCGGCGACAATCTTCTTGACGCGCTCTACGATGTTATCCATTAGAAAAACTCCTTCCCTCTTGGGGGTGCGTAAAAAAACGTTGATAGTTTACCAAAAGCTGGGGCTTCGGGAAATCAATCCATGAACATGCCGCCATTCACATGCACTGTCGTGCCTGTAACATAGCTGGCTGCCGGGGACGCAAGAAAGCCCACGACACCGGCGATATCTTCCGGAGTGCCGGCACGACCGAGCGGAATCGCGGCCAGCATGGCCTGCCTCTGCTCTTCGCTCAAGGCATGCGTCATGTCGGTAGCGATAAAGCCCGGAGCCACGCAGTTGACCGTGATATTGCGGCTTCCCAGTTCCCGTGCCAGCGATCGGGTGAGACCGGCAACGCCAGCCTTCGCCGCGCAGTAGTTGGCCTGGCCCGGGTTTCCTGAATAGCCGACCACTGAAGTTATGTTGACCACGCGCCCAAAGCGCGCCTTCATCATTCCACGCATGACAGCGCGCGTGAGACGGAAAACCGCCTTCAGATTCGTGTCGATCACGGCGTCCCACTCGTCGTCGCCCATGCGCATCGCCAGGTTGTCGCGGGTAATCCCGGCATTGTTGACCAGGATGGTGATGACACCGAACTCCTTGGCAGCATCTGCCAGGACGACGTCGGTCCGGGCGTTGTCGGTGACGTCTAGCATGACTCCCTTGCCCTTGATACCGGCTTCGGCGAGATAAGCGGATATTTTGCCGGCCCCGTCTTCGCTGGTCGCCGTGCCGATCACCGTCGCGCCCTGCTTGCCGAGTTCCAGCGCAATGGCGCGACCGATGCCGCGGGTGGCGCCGGTGACGAAAGCGACCTTGTCGTTCAGCATGACTTACTCCAGACCCAGGTTGGCTTCGATCGAAGCGGCATCCGCTAGAGCCACGCCGGCAACACCATCGGCGCAGCGTTTGGTCAGTCCGGCCAACACCTTGCCTGGACCACACTCGGCTACGGTAGACACGCCAAGAGCGGCTATTTTCTGGATGGTCTCGACCCAGCGTACCGGGTTATAGGCCTGACGGATCAGCGCGTCCTTGATGCGTTCCGGTTCGCTCTCGATTGCGACATCGACATTGTTGATCACCGGAACAACCGGCGTCAGAAAATCCAGTTCGGCCAGACGCGCCGCCAGTTTGTCGGCTGCCGGACGGATCAACGACGAATGGAACGGCGCGGAAACCGGCAGCGCCTTGGCCATCCTGGCGCCCCGCACCTTGCAGCCTTCCATGGCGCGCTCGACCGCGTTCTTGTGCCCGGCAATGACCGTCTGGCCATTGGCATTGAAATTGACCGGTTCGACAACCTCGCCCTGGGCGGCCTCGGCACAGGCGGCGGTAACGCCCGCGTCATCGAGGCCAAGAATTGCCGCCATGGCGCCTGCGCCAAACGGAACGGCTTCCTGCATGGCAGACGCGCGCAGCCGAACGAGAAGCACGGCATCCTTGAGTTCGATAACGCCGGCGACGACCAGCGCCGAATACTCGCCGAGGCTATGACCGGCGACGACGGCGGGCATGCGACCTCCCCTCTCACGCCATAGCCGCCAAGCCGCGATACCGGCAGTCAGCATGACCGGCTGCGTATTCACCGTCTGGGCAAGGACTTCCGCCGGACCATCGGCGACCATTGCCCACAGGTCTTCGCCGAGTGCGCCGGAAGCCTCGTCGAAGGTAGCGCGAAGCACGGCAGCCTCGCCGTAGGCAGCCATCATGCCAACGCTTTGGGAGCCCTGGCCTGGAAATACGATAGCGAAAGACATCTTTTTCCTCTCCCGGATCAGAATTCGAGCAGCGCCGCGCCCCAGGTGAAGCCACCGCCGACGCCTTCCAGCAGCACCTTTTGCCCGGTCCGGATGCGTCCGTCACGAACGGCTTCGTCGAGCGCCAGCGGAACCGAAGCCGCGGAAGTATTGCCGTGCCGATCGACGGTGATGATCACCTTGCCGCGGTCGACGCCGAGTTTTCTTGCTGTGGCGTCCATGATGCGGACATTTGCCTGATGCGGAATCAGCCAGTCCACCGCGTTCGTGTGGATGCCCGCCTCCACGCACACCTCTTCGGCAACCTCCGCCAGAACACGCACGGCAAACTTGAAGACCGCCTGACCGTCCATGCGCAGGAATGGGTCGCCGGTCACCTGGCCCCCGCAAACCTGACCCGGAACATTCAGAATGCCGTTCTGGCTGCCATCGGCATGCATCGCCGTGGCGAGGATCCCTGGCTTTTCAGAAGCCTCGACGACCACCGCGCCTGCCCCGTCGCCGAAAAGCACACAGGTGCCGCGATCGTTCCAGTCAAGAATCCGCGAAAACACCTCGGCGCCGATCACCAGCGCCTTGCTGTTGCTGCCCGAGCGGATGAACTTTTCGGCGATCCCCAGAGCGTAGACAAAGCCGCTGCAGACGGCCTGGACGTCGAACGCGGCTGCGCCCTTACTGCTGCCCAGCCGGCCCTGGATCAGGCAGGCGGTACTGGGAAAAATGAAATCTGGAGTTGATGTCGCCACGATGATCAGGTCTATGTCGCTGGCCGCGATGCCGGCCATCTCCAG
This sequence comes from Azonexus sp., assembly GCA_035429665.1. Taxonomy (GTDB): domain Bacteria; phylum Pseudomonadota; class Gammaproteobacteria; order Burkholderiales; family Rhodocyclaceae; genus Azonexus. The sequence continues at coordinate 5,814 of DAOMFF010000001.1, read as the reverse complement.
CGCCCGCTGCGCGGCGACAAGACCCAGTTCGCTCGAGGTCGTTCCCGGCGCAGCCAAGAACCGACTGCGGATTCCGGTACGCGAAACAACCCACTCGTCACTGGTATCGATGCCGCGCAGCACTAGGTCGTCATTGCTCACCGGGTTACCGGGAAGGCAGCTGCCGGTGCCGGTCAGTCGCGCATACATTCAGGCGCTCTCCTCGACTCTGGCAACCTGCGTATCGGCCATCGATGCGATTCGCGCGGCGATCCGCTCGAGGACGCGGTTCTCGGCCGCATCGTAGGCACGGCCAACGGCGTAGCCAAAGGCGAAAGCATCGGCTGATCCGTGGCTCTTGACCGAAATGCCGCGCAGGCCCAGCAGGATGGCCCCGTTGTAACGGCGATGGTCGAAGCGTTGCTTGAAATTGTTGAGAACAGACATCGCGATGACGGCTGCCAGCTTGGTCAGCCAGTTGCGCTTGAACTCGCCACGCAGCGATGAACCCAGCATCTGCGCCAGTCCCTCCGACGCCTTCAGGGCGACATTGCCGACGAAACCGTCGCAGACGACGACATCGGCATCGCCCTTGTAGATGCCGTCGCCCTCGACGTTGCCGATGAAATTGAGATCGGACGCGCGGAGAAGCTCGGCGGCGGCCTTGACCGCTTCGTTGCCCTTGATCTCTTCCTCACCGATATTGAGGATGCCGACCGTCGGGCGATCGCTGTGCTCCATCGCGGCGACGAGCATGGCGCCCATGATGCCGAACTGGAGCAGATGTTCCGGTCCGCAATCGACATTGGCACCAAGGTCGAGCATGTGGGTATGCCCTTTGGCCGTCGGCACGGCCGCACAGATCGCCGGTCGCTCGATTCCCGGCATCATCTTCATGACAAACCGTGAAATCGCCATCAGCGCACCGGTGTTGCCCGCCGACACGCAGGCATCGGCCTCGCCATTCTTGACGAGGTTTATCGCCACCCGCATCGACGAATCCTTCTTGTTGCGCAACGCAAGCGCTGGCGATTCGTGCATCTCCACAACTTCCGAAGCGTGGACGATGCGCAGGCGGGAATTCGCGGCCCATTTGCCCAACAGCGGTTGCAGCATCTCCTCGCGGCCGACGAGGATCAGGCTGGCGGCCGGATGGTCTTCGAGAAAACGCAGGGACGCCGGAACCGTCACCGACGGTCCGTGGTCTCCTCCCATGCAATCGATGGCGATGCGGGCTGTCATGGCAAAATAAAAGACAGGCAGCCCGGAACGGACAGCCTGCCCTTCATTGAACGATTACTCGCCCTTGGCCTTGAGAACCTTCTTGCCGCGATAGACGCCATTCGGCGAAATATGGTGCCGCAGATGTACTTCCCCGGTGGTAGGCTCAGCGGCCAGCGGCGGATTGGACAGGAAGTCGTGAGCGCGATGCATGCCACGCTTGGAAGGGGATTTCTTGTTCTGTTGAACAGCCATGTCAATACTCCAAAAAAATCAGTTCGGCTTGCCTCTGAGTCCGGTCAGCTGCGCGAACGGGTGAATCCGCTCGCCCGCATCGGCCGTGCCCGGCAACCCACATCTTTCGTGCCTTGGCGCAACCGGCAGGACCAGGAGGATTTCGTCCTCCACCAATTCGGCCACATCCAGTTTGCCCGCCACTGGCAGGAAATCACGGGTGTCGTCTTCCAGCTCGTCCTGCGACATCTCGGCACCCTCTGGAAGCAGTTCCAGAAAAATGTCGACATCGAGGTCGAAAGAAATGGCTTCCAGACAACGCTGACAGGCCAGCGGGAGCGATCCCGAAACCTCCAGACGCAGCATCGACTCTCCCCGATCCCCAATTAGTCCACTGATACGGAAGCTCACCTCTCCAGCCAGTTCGGCCAGCAGGTCATGTAGGCGTTCAAGACGGGACAGTGCCAGCATCCCTTCGACAGCACGACCTCCCCGGGAAAACGCGAATGCGTCCGAAATCCTTTTCAATTTGAAGCTGTTGCGACTCAAACGTGCAATGATAATATCTCTTGCTCGCCAAGTCAAAACAAAGTGCTACTTTAAGAAATTGCGGCAACACTTTGTTGTATTGGAACTTTCATGTCACAGACCCTGATTCTCGCGTCGACTTCGCCGTACCGTCGCGAATTGTTGCACCGCCTCGGCTTGCCGTTCGCAGTTGCCAGCCCGCAAACCGACGAGAGTCGTTTGCCCGGCGAGAGTCCGGAAGCAATGGCATTGCGTCTCTCCGAAGCCAAGGCGCGGGCCGTCGCCGTTGCCCATCCGGACGCACTGATCATAGGCAGTGACCAGGTTGCCACGGTCGATGGGCTGATCTATGGCAAGCCGGGAAGCCACGAGCGCGCAGTCGACCAATTGCGTGTCCTCTCGGGAAAGACGGTCAATTTCTATACCGGTCTCTGCCTCTACAACACCCGCACCGGTGTGGTCGAGGTTTGCGGTGTCCCAACCCTGGTTACCTTCCGCAATCTGACGGATGAAGAGATCGAACGTTACCTGCGGCGCGAGCCGGCCTATGATTGCGCCGGATCCGCCAGATCGGAAGGTCTCGGAATCGGGCTTCTGAGCCGTATCGCCGGTGATGATCCGAATGCGCTGGTGGGCCTGCCCCTGATCGCTCTCTGCGCCCTCCTTAGAAGACAGGGCGTGGCGGTGCCCTGATGGCCGGGACGCTCTATCTGATCCCCGTGCCGCTCGGCCCGACACCGCTTGAGGAATCGCTGCCGGCAAGCGTGCTGTCTGCGGTGCGCCCGCTCGCCCACTTCATCGTGGAACAGCCGAAGAGTGCCCGCGCCTTCCTCAAGGCGGTCGCCACCGACGTGCCGTTGCAGGAATTGCAGCTTGCCGAACTCAACGAGCACACCCAGCCGGAAGCTCTGGAACGCCTGCTGCTGCCATTGCGCGCTGGCCATGACGTTGGCCTGCTCTCGGAAGCGGGCTGCCCGGCTGTCGCCGACCCCGGGGCCAACCTGGTGGCGCTCGCCCACCAAGAACACATCCGCGTCGCCCCACTGATCGGCCCCTCCTCGCTGCTGCTGGCGCTCATGGCTTCCGGCCTGAACGGACAGCGTTTCGCCTTCCACGGCTATCTTCCGGCAAAGGAAACCGAGCGGGCAAAAGCCTTGCGCGACCTCGAGAGCGAATCGCGAAAGCGGCAGCAAACGCAAATCTTCATCGAAACACCTTACCGAAACCAGCAGTTGTTCACAACAACCCTGCAGGTCTGCGATCCGGCAACCCGCCTGACCCTGGCAACCGACCTCACGCTGCCAGGTGAATCGGTCGTGACCCGCGCGATCCGGGAGTGGAAAAAGCAGACTCCGCCCGCAATCGAGCGGCGTCCGACGGTGTTCCTGCTGCTGGCGTAAGCGGCTTCAGCGCAGGCTGACGCCAGCCGAGGTCTCGAAAAACCCCTTCCACAGGCTGTTGACCGCGCCAGCCCCGAGGCGCCTGGCAAAGCGCTCGGCAATATTGTCCCTGACCGAATAATCGAGCACCTTCTCGGCCTTGATCACGTCGCGCGCCACGGAATCGACACTGCCGAAGTCGTCGGCCAGACCGAGCTTGACGCTCTGGTCACCGGTCCACATCAGCCCCGAAAACATTTCCGGGGTTTCCTTGAGGCGCGCACCGCGGCCGGTCTTGACCACGTCAATGAACTGCTGGTGGATGTCGTCGAGCATGACCTGGGCGTGCGCTGTCTGATTTGGATTCTGCGGCGAGAACGGGTCGAGGAACCCCTTGTTGTTGCCTGCGGTTAGCAGGCGCCGGTCGACGCCCAGTTTCTCCATCGTCCCGGTAAAACCGAAGCCGTCCATCAGCACGCCGATAGAACCGACGATACTGGCCTTGTTGACATAAATCTTGTCCGCGGCTGCAGCCACGTAGTAACCGCCTGAAGCACAGATGTCCTCGACCACCGCGTAAAGCGGGGTCTCAGGATGCTTGGAGCGAAGCCGGCGAATCTCGTCATTGATCAATCCTGCCTGAACGGGGCTGCCACCCGGACTGTTGATGCGCAGGATCACCCCGGCAACGTTCTTCTCCTTGAACGCACTTTGCAGCGATTCGATCATCTTTTCGGCATTGGACGCGCCTTTCGTTTCGATCATGCCGGTCACGTCGATCAATGCCGTATGGCGCTCCTGATGCGATGCCTCGGTTCCCCAGTCGACTAGCACAACGAGAACAAGGGCAAGATAGCCGAAAGCGAGAAACTTGAAGAAGATTCCCCAACGCCGCCGGTTCTTCTGTTCTTCAAGCGTCAAGAACAACAGCTTCTCGAGCGTCTTCCGCTCCCAGTCCGGGGAATTGTTGGGGGCTTGGGGATTATCCATGAACGTTTTCTTGTACCAAAAAGACCTGACCATCAGCCTCGTCGAGCGCGAGTGCCGCCAGGCCTTTGCCTTGACAGCGCCCGCCAAGGCACCGACCCGAGTCCGGAGCATAAAGCGCGCCATGAACCGAGCAGATCAAGTATAGCTTGGAATCATCGAAGAACTCTCCCGGTAGCCAATCAAGTTGCGCCGGAATGTGGCCGCATTCGTTGATGTAGCCGAAGACCTTCCCACGAAAGCGAACGGCAAAGGCATCTGCCTCGCGCCCTGTGTGGCTGACCCGGAAGCGGAAACCGTTACCCGCGTCGACCAGATCGGCACTGGCGCAGATCAGGCGTTTGTCCTGAGCCATGTGCCGAGTTCGGCAACGGTATGCAGGCAAGCCAGGGGGCTGTGTTCGAGCAGATGGTCGTGCGGATGCGCGCCGTAGGTGACAGCAAGACCAGCGACGCCCGCATTTTGCGCCATCAGGAGGTCGTGCGAGGTATCGCCGATCATCAGGGTCGCTTCGCCGGCAACGCCGAACTCTGCCATCAGTTCCTCGAGCATCTGCGGATGCGGCTTGGAATGGCATTCATCGGCACAGCGCGAGGCTTGAAACAGCGCGCGCAACCCGGAATGATCGAGCGCCCGTTCCAGCCCAAGGCGGCTCTTGCCGGTGGCAATCGCCAGAATGTGGCCTGCTGACTGCAATTCGGCCAGCAATTCTGGGATTCCCTCGAACAAGGTCAGTCGATGATCTGCACCGAGATAGTGAAAACGGTAGCGATCAACCATCGCCTGATAGCGTTCCGGGGGCAGATCCGGCGCCGCATGGCGCATCGCATCCGCCAGACCAAGACCGATGACATGCCGGGCCCTGTCGTCGCCCGGCGGGGGATGACCAATGTCGCGACACGCAGCCTGGATCGCCTGGACAATCGCTCCCGCCGAATCAAGCAGTGTCCCGTCCCAGTCGAAAACCACCAGATCGTATTTCATGCGCTTCAGGGCCCCTTGCCGATAATTTGTTCCAGACCGTCGGCGCTGAATTCGCGCGCTTTTTCGCCGTCGACCGCGGCAATGTAGCTGGCGATGGCCTCCGGCAGTGGAGCGGTGCATTCCAGAGGTGTTCCGTTCAGCGGGTGCCGTAGTGAAATGCGCCAGGCGTGCAGGGCCATGCGTTTGAGTCCGGCGCGTTTGAGATCCCGGTTAAGCGCGAAATCGCCGTATTTTTCGTCGCCAAGAATCGGAAAGCCCAGATGCGCGAGATGCACCCGGATCTGATGGGTTCTCCCGGTTTTCAGTTGGGCTTCGAGCAGACTGATCTCCGGCCAGCGCGCCAGCAGGCGGAAAACCGTATGCGCGGCCTTGCCCTCCGGATTGACCGATACTCGCCGCTCGCCGCCTTCCGTCAGAGACTTGTGCAGCGGCAGTTTGACGTGCTGCGTAGTGTTCATCCAGCGCCCCTTGACCAGCACCAGATAACGCTTGTCGGCCCCCG